>JAGQNH010000021.1 GCA_020428185.1 Candidatus Saccharimonadota bacterium
CGAGAGCTCACCGAAGCACGCCTGAAGAAGGTTGACAAACTGAAGGCGATCGCCGAGAAGCTCAACATGTCTCTCCCGGTAATGGCACTTGCCTGGTGCTTGAAGAACCCGAACGTGAGCACGGTGATCCTCGGGGCGAGCAAGGAAGCGCAGTTGAAGGAGAATCTCGGGGCGGTTGAGGCGCAGGACCTCTTGACCGCAGCCGTGATGGAAAAGATAGAGAAGGTACTGGACAATGCGCCGCTGCGGCCACAGTGGTGATCAGTGGTCGTTCAGGGAGGCGAATGATCGGTTTCCTATGTTCCGCTTTTCACGAAGTCATAGGTCTGTACCGACCCCGCGGAAACGACGCGTACCTTGTACGGGCCCGGCACAAGGTCCTGGACAGGAATGGTCATCGCGCCGCTCGTCGTGCTGCTCATGGAATACACCATCCGACCGCTCGCATCCAACACCTGAACGTGGGCGGCTGCTGGTACAAGGGGTAGTGTGATCAGGTCCTTGGTCGGGTTCGGGTAAGGAGCGGTTACCGCCTCCGGACGCTCTTGGATCCCAACGTTCCCACCTGTCAGGTCCAGGTCATCGACGTACAATACGGAGCCCGGGTTCTGACCAGAGGAGATGACGATGAGCATGGTGTCCGGCTCTGCGAAGAGAAAGGTCGGTGAAGCAAAGGGGGTCCACCCGAAGCTTGCTGATGTGACCTCGAAAGAGGCACTTCCAATGATCACGCCTTCACTCTTGAACACGACGCCGATCCGGGCCGTGTCCGAACCGCTGGGTTGATATTGATAGGCCCCCACGAATTGTCCGGGGATGCTGGCATAGGGCGCCCCGCCAGAGTTGAAGTCCAGGACATTACCATTCGTAAGGAGGCCCGGAAGCGTATCGCCCTCTACTGCAAAGGTTTCAATGCGTGCAGAGTATATCCCGGAATTGGCCGTATTGCTTTTCGTAACAGGTTGCAGACCAAAAGGCGAGGTAAGGCTGTTCCACGTGTTCCACAGGTCCGGATCCTCAATGGTGAGGTCGGACCATTCCTCAAAGTCGTGGTTCGGCAGTAGGTCCGGTACAGGCGCTGTAGGGCTGATCAACCGGACGTCGTCCACCTCCAACCAAGAGCCGCTGGCCATGTTCATCTCATTGAACGGGTCCGAACTTGCGAAGGCCACGGTCACGCTATCCACATTCGTGAAGATCCCCGGGAGGGTCAAGGTGACTTCTTCCCAATCTGGTCGTGCCCCTCCGAAACGCCATTCTTCAGCAGCAACGACGAAGCCTTCGGACCATATCGCGAGCAGAGCGAGTGCTGAATCGTTCCCGACCAGTTCATGCCGGATCCAGCACTGCATTGCACGGACGTCCGTCGTCAAGGCCGTACGATAATTCGACCACACGCCTTTCTCGTTCACTCAATCGAGACATTATTTCATGAAGATCTTTCCTCAAATTTTCGATCTCCAAACCTTGTTGTGCCTCATTGGCGGTATACGAGTCGGGAATAATATCGCCCATTTCATTCGTCGAATCTTCACCACCAACTACAATATTTAAGCTTAGTGTGCTTTTTGAATAACCCGTATACTTCTCAATGTCAGCAACTGTCATGCCCGCAGCATCTGCAAGCTCTTCATCCGTCACGCACCTTCCTAGTTCCGTTTCTAATTCGCCCTTAACCTTCGAGAGGGTGTTCACTTTTGCGACGACAGGGGTGGGTAGACGTACCAATCGAGCCTTATTGGCAATACCGCGACAAATCGCTTGTCGTATCCAGAAATTAGCGTATGTACTAAATTTATACCCTCGTTTGTAATCAAACTTTTCTACAGCTGTAATCAGACCTATATTTCCATCCTGTATCAAATCAAGATATGGGACACTACCGCCCCTATACCCCTTCGCCTGTGCCGCTACAAGACGCAAATTTGCCTCAATCATACTATTTTTTGCAATTTCGCCACGCTTCTTCAGCTGGAGATAATCTTCTCGTGTTTCATCGCCTATAGTGTTGTCGTCAATTTCTGATTTTTCCAACAAAAAATCCGCATATAGCCCAGCTTCTATATCCTTGGACAGCTCTACTTCCTGCTCTGCATTTAGTAGCGCTATTTTGGCTATCGCAGACAAATACTCTCCCGTACTATCGACATAGTAATTTGACTCGTCACTTTCTACAGCAGAATTCTCGTCGGTAGAATTGTATATTTCGTTCATATAACCCTACGAGATATCTTCTAAAAGCTGCTTATAGCGCACCGCCTTATTGGATTGTCCTACATTCTCTCTAATTTTTTTCAATGCAGTATTTGCTATGCGTGATGCGTGATGATTTGAAATGGAATGAATTTTTGCGATATGCTCGAACGGCTGGTCTTCTGCAAACCTCAACCAAAGTATTTCTTTTTCTGTGTCGTTCAACCCGCTGTCATCACATATTTCACCTACAATTTCTCGTTTATTGAAATCGTCTATCTTGCCGATGATCTTCTCGTCAAAATCAGAATTTACAGTGTCTTTTATATAGTTTTCAAGCTCAGGATTATCATCAACGCCATTGTCATAGTCATAATTAAGACTCATAGTTTCTATTTCGATGCTTCTCAAATCCTCAACAGCCTCCTCTGACATATTCATTGCATCTGCCAACTCAGCAGTAGACATTTTTTTACCGGTTATCCCAAAGTAGTATTCTTCTTTCTGCCGAAGAGACTTTAATGTAATGCTCAAATCTCTTGGGATACGAATTGTACGAGAATAATTATGCACTGCTTTTGCGACATCGGCACGAATTCGCCTTGTGGCATATGTGCTAAAGGAAGCCGAAGTAGGACTACTCGGGTTAAATAACTCCGCAGCACGCATGAGCGCTATATTTCCCTCCTGAATCAAATCCTCTTCATCAACTCCCTGAGATTTATTTATTCGCGCCCACTTAAATACAAGTCCGGTATTTGCCACCACAATACTATTGCGTGCCTCCATACCCTTTTTTACAGTGCATAGCAACTCATCACGTTCGTTTCGAGATAATTCAGCATCAGAATCAAGCTGCTTCTGAGCACCTAATCCTGCTTGTAGATCTTCTACATGGGACAACATAGTATCATTATCAATTCTCTTGTGCTTTTTTGTATCATGACGATATAGTCCAAAAATATCATCACCCAAAAATATACCTTCATGACTAGGTGGGCATGTAGGAAATGATTCTGAGTGAGGATTTTTCGCTGTCATCAAGTACTCCGAGAAAACTCTATAATTTTGTGATTACATTACATATTTTTTTCATTTTTGTCAATATACTTAAATACTATATGCACACATAGCACTATCACCACACAATGCATACAAAATAATTATGCTTTTAGCTCGTCTTTTCTGATACAATAATGGTAATGTCTGAGCAAAATGCAAAAATCATTGCCTTTGTTGGTCTCGATGGCTCCGGAAAATCCGCTGCCACAAATTATGTTATAGAGCGCGGATACCCAAAAGTGCATTTTGGTAGCATCATAAAAAAAGCCCTCGATGACGAAGGTTTGGAATTTACACTCGAAAATGAGCGTGCAATGCGCGAAAAACTTCGCCAAAATGGCCAAGATCTTGTAGTTAATCGAGTTGTAGAGCAAATCAGAAACCTTATCGATGCTGGTCAGCGTCGTATTGTTGTAGATGGAATGGGCAGCTGGAATGCATACAGAACACTCAAGCATGAGTTTCCTGGTGAGCTCGTCACTGTTGCACTAACTCCATTTCGATCTATTCGATTGCGTCGGCTCGAAAATCGCAACGAACGCCCCCTATCCGAGCACGATGCCTATGAGCGTGACTTTGATGAAATTGAAAACCTTGGCAAAGGTGGAGTTATTGCAATCGCCGACTACTCCATCCTGAATAACAGCAGCCAAGAACAATTACATATGCAGATAGACGAATTGATGCGCTTTATCGATTTCTAAAGCTCAAATCTATCAACCAAATGGTTCCTGTACGATTCGAGGTCCTGGAAATCATTTTCTACGAATATATCCGCAATCTCATGCACCGCTTTCATATTCAATGATCCAACTGGTGCATCAATCGGTGGATGCATCTCGCGGTATTCCTCTCTTTGAAAATCCTCAAATGAAATACTATCTTCAGATCTCCCCCTATTAGCAGACTGTAGACGATCATACCGAAGACGTTGATCAGCATCAACCCATACAACAACACCTCCATGCGCATGCACATGATAGGCCTCGTCAGGATGACGTAAGCTCACTAGAGCAAGCCCTTTATACGTCTTCCGATCGCCCTCAAAATACGCATCTATAGCACGCTTAAACATTACACCGTTATCCCCAGAATCGACTCGCCACTTTGCGCTTAACAGTGCTTGGTTTTCCCTATTAACCTCCTGATTAGTCCGAAGAAGTTCATCCCTCAGTAATTCACTCACGCTATGGAAGCTATACGCGCATCGCTCAGCCAGCAATTTACCTAACTCATCCTTACCCGCACCATTAGTGCCAGAGATACCGACAATCTCCGGTAATTTCATTAGCCTAGATACTCGTGAAGTTTCTTTGCGTCTTTGTGCTTGCGAAGTTTTGCAAGCGCCTTAGCCTCAATTTGTCGAATACGCTCACGTGTCACCGCAAACTCTTGACCAACCTCTTCGAGTGTATGGCTTTTGCCATTTTCCAAACCAAAACGCATTTTGATAATTTTTTGCTCACGATCAGAAAGTGTCGACAATACTGCCTGCACTTGCTCCTTAAGGAGTTGCTCTGTGGCAGAATCTTGTGGCGTCTTGCCATCTTCATCTTCGATAAAATCACCAAGGACACTATCCTCATCTTCACCATCACGTCCAACACCAGCATCAAGCGATGTGATATCTTGCTTGATTTTAATTACATACTCTACCTTTTCGGGTTCCATCTCTAACTCTTTGGCTAGCTCTTCAATAGTTGGCTCTCGGTTTAACTCTTGTGTCATACGACGCTGCGTACGTAGCAATTTATTGATTGTCTCAACCATGTGGACAGGAATACGGATTGTTCGAGCTTGATCGGCAATAGCACGCGTGATGGCTTGTCGAATCCACCATGTCGCGTATGTACTAAATTTAAATCCTTTGTCTGGATCAAACTTCTCAACAGCGCGCAATAGACCAGTATTGCCCTCTTGAATAAGGTCCAGGAAATCCAGACCACGACCGCTATATCGCTTCGCAATAGACACTACAAGACGCATATTTGCTTCGGCCATTTTGTCCTTCGCACGCTTATCTCCAGCAACAACCTTTTGCGCTAGCTCAAGCTCCTCTTCCGAATTCAATAGAGGAATTTTGCCGATTTCTCGAAGATACAATCGAACACTATCATCACTGATATCATCAAGATACTGACTATTGTTGAGGGATTCGTCATCAATCTCTTCTTCATCAACCAAATCATCGAGCACCGGCTCTTCAATATCATTCAGGTCATTTGATGCAACAGTATTGTCGTCAGATGATTGGTCGTCAACTAGGTGCATATCGTCGTCATTGTTTTCGGGCATTATCTTTCTCCTTTTATAAGCATGCTTAGTTGTCGCAAATATTCTGCAGCAGCCTCACTGTCTCCACGTTCCCGTGCCGCTGCCTCATTTTGTAATAATTCTTCTTTTTTTGCCTTTTGATAGTTCGTTTGTAACGATCGTAGAACTTCGGTTGCAGTTGAGACTCTATTCTCCACATTCCAATCCACATTATCTACGTCGGGATGTAATAATAACATCGTAACATATTTCTCATACTCCAACAAATTTTGTGGTATTGATTCAATTTTTTCGCCTCTGTTTTTTGCTATGTATGCACCGACACCCTGGCGATCCTTGCCGCGAAATATTACAGGATTCACACCTTCAAACAACTCCTGAATACGCACATCTACCAACGCAACAGCCAGAAGTGAATCCTGAATCTTATCTGGCTCTTCATGTTTTTCTTCAGTGACATCATGAGGCTTCTTTATAGTCTTTGGTATTTTCGGTGCACTATCAGCCGATACGGACATTTTTCGCATCAATGCATCACGAGTTGTATCTGTCATTTTGGCAATTTTAGTCAGATAATGATCCTGCTCTACTGGGTCACCGAGTGTACGGATAACACTTAAAGCGGCTGTTGAAAATAATCGCTTGCCTGCCGCTGACTCCAAATCTTCACGCTTGGCAAATTGCTCAATAACCCAATCAACAGCAGGCTTTGCGTTATCGATTGCCAACTGCCACAATGCCGGATCTTTTTGAATGAGCTCATCAGGATCCTTGGCATTATCCGGTAATCCAATGATCGATAGTTCAACACCGACAGATTGTGCAATTGGTATCGCTCTCTCTGTCGCCGCAACTCCGGCTTTATCGCCATCAAATGCTAAGCGTACATTAGATGTTAACCGACTGATTGCCCGTAAATGATGCTCAGTCATCGCTGTCCCTGCCGTTGCAACGACAGGACAAACTCCAGCCTGATGGCTACTGACGACATCGAGGTTACCTTCTACGACTACAGCGTAGTCAGCTTTACGCATCGACTCCTTTGCCTGCGAGAAACCAAATACATGCCTACTCTTATCGTACAAAAGAGTCTGGGGTGTATTGAGGTATTTAGGTGCTGATGGGTCGTCTGAGATGATACGCCCAGTAAAACCTATCACCACTCCAGTACTATCCATCAAGGGAATCATCATACGCCCTCTAAACAAATCACCTCCAAATCGATTTGTAAGCCCAGCGTCCTTTATCTCCTGTGGCGAGAAGCCTTTCTTCTTCAAAAAACCTGTTAGCGCCTCACCACTATCAGGTGCATAGCCAATTTTAAAATCCTGAACAACTTTTTTATTAAGTCCACGTCGCTTGAAAATATACTGCTGTGCGTGTTCGTTGCGCAATAAGCTTTGCTGGTAGTACGCCGCCGCTAATTCATTGGCGGCAATCAGTCGCTTTTTCTTTTTTGCCAAATCCTGTGACCCGCTACTTTGATACAAAGATAAATCGACTCCTGCTCGTCGTGCTAGTAGTTCAAGCGCCTGACGAAAATCCATTCCCTCGACTTCCATGACAAAACTAAATACATCACCACCCTTACCCGAACTAAAATCATGCCAAATATGTTTATCTGGACTCACGTAAAAACTAGGAGTCTTTTCACCGCTAAACGGACTAAGACCCTTAAAATTCCGACCCGCGCGCTTTAATTGGACGTACTCTCCGATAACGTCCTCAATGTTAAGCCGCGCTCGCACCTCCTCTTTGGCCTCTTGCATGCTACTAGTATATGGCAATTACCACTCACTAGATAGTGGAAAATAGTATCCTCTTATGGTTAAATAGCTTTAATGGACCCGTATCAACAACAAAATCCAAATCAACAGCCGCTGGAACAACCACAGCCAGTCGCTCCTCAGCCGCCAACAAATTACGGAGCCCCACAGCCTCCCGCATATGACCCCAATTACCTTGACACCATTGCACCACCCCCTCCTCGACCATCATTTTTTAGTGGCAGCTTCGGAAAAATATTCTTCATCCTATTGGGCGTATTTGTCTTTGCGGTAAGCCTAATTATTGCTTTTAGCGGCAAAGATAACACCGCAGATCTACAGCTACTTTCGACTCGAATCGAAAACCTATCACTAGTATCCAAGTCTGCTCATCCGAAGCTAAAAAGTAACAATCTGTCTACGGCTGACAGTATCTTCCAAGCCTGGATAGTCAATAGTAGTCGACAAGCCAAAGATCTACTCGACAAAGCAGGCGTTAAAAAATCACAGTATGCAAAAACTATGGTCGCGAGCGAAAAAGCAATCGCTGAAGAGCTTGATCAAAAATTTACCGATGCCCGTCTCAATGCCATGCTTGATCGTGTATACGCAAATACTATGTCCACCGAAACTGCCAAATTAATTGCTTTATTCAATACAATGGCAAAAACGAGCAAATCACCAGTCATACGAGAATATGCGAAATCGACAAGCGCAGACCTAGTGCCTATACAAAAAAGCTTCGCAGACTACGTCGACGACGGCAACTAATCTATACTCAGCGATCCACTCACCAGCTGGTAGCTATGACGTGCAAGGTCAAATATTTCGTCTTTTGTTATCTGTCCGCTACAAATAATAGTATTCCAGTGCTTCTTATTCAGATGATATCCCGGCAACACGCTCTCGTATTTCTCCCTAAGATGCTTTGCGAGCAAGGGGTCACATTTCAAACTCACACGCAATGGACTCGTGCCCTCGGCAACAATTGCAACAATTTTACCTTCAGGCTTGTTGCCATATTTGTATACTGCCATCCCATCGCCAAACGGATAATCAAGCCATACGCTGGGTAAATCTAGTAAAAATGAATGTATTTCTTCATGTTTCATAATCACACACGCACCTTGCCTAAATAATATTTCAACTCCATGATACTACCCCTTATATCATCGAGTGCTCGATGAACTTCTGGCTTGGCAAATCTCTTATTGTACTTGCCATCAAATACAACCTTCCAGGCACTTACATCCAACATACGATAGTGCAGTCTAGCACTTACCTTTTTCCACTCACTATCAATAAACTTTCTATCTTGATGAATGGAATTTCCTGCAAGCAACACTGGGGCATCAAGGTCAAAATGCTCTTCAAGAAATGAGAGTAGCCCCTCCTCAACAGCAAGTACGTCGGTCGCCTTATCTGAATTATTTTGCGCTAGAAGTGCATCGCGGACTTCCGGGTACGTATTCCAAAAATCAGGAGCAGATGCAATGCGATCTGCAAAAAGCTTCGGATCAACCTTCACGACTGCCTCAAATGTTCCAATCTCATTGAAATTCCAGTCAGTCACAATAGCCGCAACCTCAACAATTTTGTCCAATTCCGGATCTAAGCCGGTCATCTCGAGATCCATCCATAATAATTTCGCATGTTTTACCATACGACTATTATACAGGTCTAGTGTTTATCTGGATCGAATTTTAGACTTAACGAGTTAATACAATATCGCTGATCCGTCGGCACACCAAGACCCTCACCTTCAAACACATGTCCCAAATGGCTACCACATGTCGCACATGTTACCTCTGTTCTGCTCATTCCCAGGGAATCATCAGAAGTCAATACAACTGATCCTGGGATTGCATCAAAAAAACTAGGCCACCCGCACTGAGCATCAAATTTTTTATCACTTTCAAAAAGCTTAACGCCACACGCACCGCATGTATATAAACCCGCGTCAAACATATCATCATATTCACCGCTAAACGCCGGCTCAGTTCCCTTCTCACGAAGCACATGATACTGCTCAGGCGTTAGTTCATCCTGCCATTCACTTTCAGACTTGTCGATCTTCATACGAATATTACTCCTTTTTCTTGTCAAGACGATCAAGCCCAGCTATATGCACCATCACATAAATCACAAAAACCGTTGCAACGAGTGTGATCAGCGACGAAAGAGCCGCGCCCCATTGAAAATCCGCGACACGCCCCCATAATTCAACATGCCACACCTGTACCTCAAGAGTTTTGTGCGTACCGACAATAAACTGCACAATCGGTGTTATAAAGCCTTCGACAATCGTCTTCACTGTACCACTTGCGACAGTACCAATCGCAAGACCGATTGCCATTCCTACTATTCCTTTATCTCGTATAAAGTCAGTGAAACTGGTTGCCTGCTTGGCCATAGATATAACAACCGTCTTTTCCTTTGCGACTTGCGCCTTTTCAACGGCTCTCGTCTTTGCGTGTCGTACCTTCGATTTGATTCTCTGAGTCATACTGCTCTCCGATTAATATGGTGTCATTGTATAGGATTCTAATTTTATAAGAAAGATTGTTAGATGAAGTAGCATAGAAGATACCTCTTATGCTACTTCATCTAACGTTCCGTGCCTACCTGGGTCGCAGATAGTGTCATGCCTTCGCTGTGATGGGCCACCGACAAATAGTCGACATCCGGTACAACTCGCACGGTAAGAACATCCCCTCAGAACAAAAAATCTCGCCGTTTGTTCGGCGAGTTGTTCTGCGGAAAATATCAGGAACTAACTCGCCGACGAATCAATAATCACGATAATGAGACCGCTGATAATTGAGTTTTGGCGAGATATAATTCCCATACTACCTATGCTACTACATCTTTTCGGGAGCGACAATGCCCAAAATCATCAATCCAGCGCGCAGTGTATCCGCATACATCGCCACAATTCCTGCTCGATGAGATTCCTTTTCGTTCCCGACGACCTGATTCTTTTCATAATATCGATTAAACTCTTGCGCGAGCTCAAACAAATAATTACAGATATAGTGTGGTTCTAAGCTTTGTGTTGATAGAGCCACCAATTCTCCATACTCACCCAACTTTCTCACAAGCATTCTATCCTCAGGATACAAGTTGTCTGATACACGAATATCTCCTGCTGTTTTCTCAAGTATGCGACGTGCTCTTGCGTGCGCGTACTGCAAGTAGCTACCCGTATTTCCAGTCAAACTAACAGCATCGCTTACATCAAATACGACATCGCTCCCAACCTTCACCTTCAGGAACTGATAGCGGAGAGCTCCTGCAACAATCTCATCAGTTGGCTCACCACCCCTCTCTTTTATCGCCTCACGAAACTGGTCAAACAACCAACCTATCTCAACCACATCGCCGTCGCGACTACTCATCTTTCCAGTAGTCAATTTCACCAGTCCCGTTGGTATATTGACCGTAACAGATTTCAATTCAGGTATACATAGTTCCGCAGCAGCAATCACGCCCTTGAAATAATCACGTTGTTCACCACCCGTAACAATATAGCTCTTCTCTGCATGATAGGCGTTGTTTTTTAATTGCATCAACCCCAAATCACGAGCGGCATATAACCCACTGCCATTGCTTGCAACAAACGCATTATCAAATGATCCGTACTCACTACCCTTAAAGATAAGTGCTCCGTTAGATTCTTGAAACACATCAGGTACATTGTTTCGAACCGTCTCTACTCCGACCGGATCAGCTTCGCTTTCCAAAAAACGTCGTTCGACAGAAATATTGCCAAGTTGCGCAACAGTCGCATCTATTTGCTCAAAACTCCACGCCTTACACGTTTCGTACACATGCTTATACAAATCAGATGTTGGCGAAAATGACTCCTTGGCGAGCGCATCGATCTCCAGCTTGGCCACCTCATCTTCTTTATAAGCCCTTGAGCCCTCTGCATACATCCTAGACATAAATGTATTTCGCTCATCAACCGGAACATTGTGCAATTTCGAGATGTTACCGTCAACATATCTCAAGAGACTATACATACTTTTACCAACATGCAGACCGACATCACCGTGATAACTCACACGATGAACCACAGCTCCATCGACTGCCAGCAAGCTAGCAATAGTATCAGCTAAAACGGCATTGAATGCATGTCCAATATGCATAGCCTTAAATGGATTAGGATTATTCGTCTCAATGACAACCTTCATACCTGCGCGCTTTGGATGCGGTTCATTTTTCACAAGTTGCAGCAATGCTTTATCGCTTAGGCGAATATTTATAAACCCAGGACCAGCAATAGATACTTCGGAGAAATCACCAACATGTTGCATCTTATCAACAAGTTGCATTGCAATATCTCGAGGATTCTTCCCGACCTCTTTTGCAAGTTGCATTGCAATGTTTGTTGAATAATCTCCAAACTGTGGTTCAGGTCTTGAAAGTTGCACATCGGTCTTAACACCGAACAGTTCTTCTACAATGAGAGCAATTTGTGTATTCATTACTCCCTATTATACCCCGATAAGTCAGGAATATAAGAGGTCATATTTTTTTGTTGCAAAAAACAACCTAGAATTGAACAAATGAATTAAACGTCTGCTTCAAAATCGAGATCTTCACCAAAATGTGCGTCTTCTTCAGCTTCTCGATACTCTTCTTCAAGAGCATCACCAAGCACGCCACCAGATACAGGACTTGTGCCCTTTACGTTGCGTAGTACATAACGCAATACGCGATTATCATCGTGATAATTAATTGGTTCGTTATTGTGATCTTCTGACATTTTTGTTTGTTACCTTTGTACACTCATAGTAGCACTTATGCTTATGATTGTCAAGTTACCTAATCTATCACCCCTTCATTGCAGCACGTATCAAACCAAGAAATAGTGGATGGGGCTGATTAGGTCGTGACTTGAACTCTGGGTGCGCTTGTGTAGCTACAAAGTACGACCCATCCTTTGATTCAACAAACTCCACCAACTTGCCGTCTGGAGATGTTCCAGATATGGTTAGTCCGCCCTTTTCTATCTGATCCGCAAAGTTCTGATTCACCTCATAGCGATGGCGATGTCGCTCAACCACTGATGTCGCATTATAGGCTTTGGCCACGGCACTATCCTTCTTCAATTTCGCCACGTAATTACCCAGTCGTAATGTACCTCCAGTAGATTCCTTGCCTTCTTGACCATCCATGATATACACGACATTGCTTGATGTCGATGGGTCAAATTCTGTACTATTCGCATCTGAGAGCCCCGCGCGCCGCGCCGCTGCAATCACCGCGACCTGCAGACCAAGACAAAGGCCAAGATATGGCTTGCCTGTTTTGAGTGCGTACGAAGCAGCGGCAATCTTACCAGGAATCCCCCGACCACCAAACCCACCAGGCACCAGAAGTGCGTCAACCTTCTTGAAGTCCGTTGGCGTCGCAGTCTCCGCATTAATCCACTTGATATCCACAGTTACATCCTCGTGCCATCCAGCAGATTTGATAGCTTCCAAAACTGATATATACGTGTCTTCATTGTCCATATATTTAGCAACGAGACCTATGGATATTTTCTTCTTGTGCGTACTCGTCTGCGCCTGAACAATTTTTTTCCATTTATTCAAATTCGGTCGCTTCGTATTGCCTGTGAATTTGCTAAGTACGCCATTGATACCACTTGCAGCAATAGAAAGAGGGATTTCAAATACTGTCGACGCATTAGGTAGTAAAATCACCGAATTTTCATCGACACCACTAAATAGACTAATCTTTTTTGCGACTCCTGCAGGCGCCGTCGAATCAGTGCGCACAACAACTGCATCTGGCACAATTCCAAAGCCCCTTAGGTCATTTAGGGCATTTTGTGCTGGCTTCGTCTTAAATTCCTTGCTTGTACCGATGAACGGTACATAGACGACATGTACATAAAAGCAATTTTCTCTCCCGACACGATTTGCGAATTCACGAATAGCCTCGACAAAACTCAAGCCTTCGTAATCTCCAACCGTGCCACCAATCTCAACTATATGAATATCTGCTCCATCTGCTGCTTCAGCAATCGCATCCTGAATCGCTGATGTTAGGTGTGGCACAAGCTGAACAGTCTTACCGCCAAACTTTCCCGCACGCTCGTCAGCAATAAGATTCTGCAACAACCGCCCAGATAGTGTCGCATTTTTTTGTGTCAATTCAATATCCAAGAATCGCTCATAATGACCAAGATCGAGATCCGTCTCGGCACCATCCACAGTCACAAAACACTCACCGTGCTCAGCTGGATTTAAAAGTCCCGCATCTACATTAAGATACGGGTCACATTTTTGAATTGAGACGCTTAATCCTTTGCCTTGTAGTACAGCGCCGATACTAGCCGCTGTGATACCCTTGCCGACACCTGATAATACACCACCAGTTACAAATATAAATTTCTGCTTTTTCACCATAGGTTTTTAGTCTCTCCCATGGGGTTTCATTGTACCATTTTGCCTACGAATAACGCTAGCGTAATCAGGCGTTTATAATATCGTCTACGCTACTCCCAGATGGATATTTCTGCACATCAGTTACACTACTCCAGTATTGCTGAACAGGAGCTAATATCTCCCATGCTCGCAACACCTCATCGTTAGTAGCGAACAAACTCTTTCTGCTACTGATTGCATCGACAAGAACTTGCTCGTACGCGTCAGGTAATCGCGTATCTGCCGGATACATGTAACTAAGCTTTTGATGCTCAAGCTCCTGGTCATACCCAGGTTTTTTCGTCATCAAATCAATCTCTATCCCCTCATCCGGCTGAATCTTAAATATCAAACAATCACCCTGTCCATTCGTCGAACCTCTAAAATGAATACGCACTTCGGTCTTTTTACAATCAAGCGCCTTGCCGGTAGTCAATCGAAGTGGCACAGAAGCCCATCGAGGATTATTCGAGTGCAGTTCAAGTGACACAAATGTCTCCACTGGACTATGCGGATTGTCGACTTCACTCTGATAATTATCGTATTGCGCACGAATACTCCTCACTGGATCTGCAGGTTCAACAGCGCTCAGCGCAGCAAGTCGATGCCCGGGAAGACTCTCCCAATCAAGCTCGCCTTCTAGCGACAACAACACAAGGGCGAGTAGCTGCATCAAATGTCCCTGAACAACATCCCGTAGTGCACCTGTTTGTTCATAAAACGCCACTCGGCCCTCGATACCAATCGACTCAAGCGCGACAACCTCAACGCGCTCGATATACTCGGCACTCCAAAGATGCGAGAAGATCGCATTTCGTGCACGAAATGCAACAATGTTTTGCGCCATTTCCTTTGCGAGAAAATGGTCTATACGATATACCTGAGACTCATCAAAATATGTCGCAGTATGCTCAACCATTGCGCGAGCACTGTCCAAATCTTTGCCAAATGGCTTCTCTAGCAATAGCTTGTGGCGTGGACCATTCATACCAGCTTGGCCCAAGCGCTCTATTATGTTCGTAACAGAATCAGGAGGAACCGAAAGATAATACAAGACCTGCTCATCGTCACCCGCATCAATATAGTCCTTAAGACGCTCGTAGTGTTGTGTATCATTCAGATCCATTTGAAACAACGATGTAGTGCCGTCGAGGTGCTGATGATGCTCACCGAGCACCTCAAACTGCTCCACTTCTCTTCGAGAAACACCAATAATTCGTAACTCGTCGCATTTTTCGGCTTCGATAACACTTGATAGCGCAGGCAGTAGCTTCCGCTGCGCCAAGTCGCCCGTGATGCCAAATATTACGAGTGTAGATTTCATCGGTACTTAGTCTTTTTTCGCACCATTTACTTCATATGAAGTATTTGTTGCTTCAAAGAAATTAACGAGTTGCAGCGTATCATTGGCAGTAGCCATCCACTTTGCTGGGTTACCGACATTATAGTGAGCATCAAAGCCCAATTCCTCGAGTCGTCTATCAGCAAGATATTTCACATATTGATTTATGTAGTCGGCGTTGAGTCCCAAAATACCATTTGGAAGCAAATCGTTATTGTATTGCTCTTCCATTTCGACACCGCTAAGAATCATGTTCTTAATCTCATCTGCAAATTCTTCTGTCTGCAGATCTTCGTTCTCTTCAAGCACTGTCAATATCAAATTAATACCAAACTTGAGGTGCAATGACTCATCGCGAACAACCCAGTCAATAAGTGCACCGAAATTACGCAATAAATTACGCTGCCGGAAGCTAAGCGCGACCATAAAGCCACTATAGAACCATATACCTTCGAGAATAATATTGTACGCAATCAGGTTTCGGATAAAGTCCTTCTTACCTTCTGTAGTAGTGATATCTAGCGTGTCCTCAGTCATACGCTTGATGAATTTCGTCTCGAACTCTTCCTTGCGTGCCATAGACGGCACTTCGATATGAGCTGCATACGATGCATCTCGATCAATAGGAAATGTCTCAAGTACATACTCAAATGCCATGCAGTGATTTGCCTCTTCCCACATCTGCTTCGCAAGATACAGGTGACACTCAGCTGCATTAACATATGGATACACTCCGAACGCAAGTGCCTTATTCACTAAGAGTTCATTCGGGTTAAAATAGCTCATCAAAAACGTCACAGCATGACGCTCTTCATCGCTCATCTTCTTCCAGTCAGACAAATCCTGACCTAATTGAATTTCGTTAGGGAACCAAGTATTCGCAACTGCTTGCTCATACAAATCGTATGCCCATTTATATGTGACTGGTTTAAGTAGTAATCCGTCCTGGATACCAGTGCCGAGAATGCCTGCCATGGTATTGTCGTAGTCCTTTCTTTATCGTGTTTATCAACCGTATCATCTCAAACCCCTATTCGCAACCGTCGCAAATAGTAAGACTAGCTGGATCGAGTGGTGCTGACGCGACGCCTTTTGCTCGGGCTTGCTCGTCAGCTTGTGCCTGCGCAGCTTTCATTGCCGCGTCAATAGCGTCTAGCTTCTGCTCTAGAGTCATGTTTTCTTCGATAATATTTGATGCGTTCATTTTATACCCCCTATATTGATTTGTTGTAACAATTTTTTATTCATTTATTCTCAGTACCCATAGGCTAACTATCCGAATTTACCGCTTGTTTCTTCGCAAATCCAAAACCTGCCTTGCGTGGACCGCTACCCGCGAGCGACTCTGCCTTGTTGACCTTCACCGTACTCTGCTCTGCCGTGTGCCGAGGTTTAACGTGTAGGTAGTACGTCGTCTTGAGACCCTTCTTCCATGCAGCCATATAGATCTTTTCATACTCATCGATGTCGCGAGTCTCGAGGTACATATTGCGACTAATAGCCTGGTCGACCCACTTCTGTGCACGCCCCGCTACTTCGATAAATGCATAAGGGCTCAGCTGGAAGCTTGTCTTGTAAACAGCCTTGATGTGATCTGGAATATCAGAAATCTGCTGAACATCACCTTGCAGGCGCAATACGTCATCCTTCACCTTTTCCCATAAATCAAGTCGCTTTAGGTCGTTGATGAGGTTGACATTAACTTCGAGAAACTTGCCATTTAGAGTTGCGCGACTAAAGATCTGGGCGAATTGCGGATCGAGTCCGGGCGTCGTACCAGCAATATGGGCAATATTGGCAGTCGGAGCAATCGCCATCAATGTTGCGTTGCGCATGCCTTTTTTGACCTTCTTGCGAAGCACGTCCCAGTCCATACGAGCCTTTCGGCTGATATCTACACGTACGTGACGATCGTGGTCAAGCTGCTCAATCGTATCTATCGGAAGCATACCTTTGCTCCACCCACTGCCCTTGAAGTTTGGATAACTTCCAAGTTCTTTTGCGAGATCCGCACTTGCATCGATCGCATGATAGCTGACAAACTCAGCCAACTGATCAATCAAGTCATATGACTCATCGGAATCATAGCTATAGCCTAGTCGCTCAATTACATCAGTGAAGCCCATGATACCAAGCCCAAGTGCACGGTTTTGAACATTTGAATTCATTGCTTCAGGAATCGGCGTATTTGTAATGTCGCACAGATTATCAAGTTGTCGAATCGCACTGCGTGCACTTGCAGCCAATCGGTCCCAGTCCCATTCCTTGTTCTCATCCAAAAATGCCGACAGGTTAATACTTACCAAGTTACATACTGATGTATTGTCCTTGTCTTGTGGCAACGTAATCTCTGTACAAAGGTTGCTATGATGGATCGTTCCAGTATTGTTGTTGATTGCTCGGACATTGATAGTGTCTTTCCACGTCAACCACGGGTGACTTGTCGCCTGAAGAATCGTAAGGATATTCCGCCATTGTTCACGCGCATTAACCTTGATAAAATCACGCATCTGCCCCTTGTCGGCCAACTTTACGTATTCATTGTAGCGCTTCGAGAAATCCTCACCGTAAAGCTCCGTTAGATCTGGTGTTTCAGCGGGATCAAACAAATACCATTCTTTGTTCTTCTCGACACGCTTCATAAACTCGTCGCTCAGATATACAGCAGTGTTTGCAATTCGAGTACGAAGATAAGGGTCGCCGCTATTTTGCTTTAGATCCAAGAACTGCGGAAAATTCAGGTGCCAGTTTTCCATATAAATCGCTGCTGAACCAGCTTTTTTACCCTTACGGCTAACTGCAAATAGCGCAGTATCAAGCATCTTGATAAACGGAATTGGTCCTGTCGACTCAGTGTTTGTCGTCTTCACCGGGCTGCCGGCCGCACGAAGCTTCGTGACTCCGATTCCGATTCCACCAGTACCCTTTGCAATCCACATCGTGTCTCGCACACCCTTGGCGATTGCTTCCATGTCGTCGTCGATATTAAACAAGAAGCAGTTCGAAAGTTGTGGAAACGCACCACCTGCGTTGATACGTGTTGAACCACCAGGAACATATTCAAGTCGACTCATGTGATCGTAAAAATCAAGCGCTGCAGCGGTTGGGTCCTTTTCATTGAAGCTTAGCCCCATCGCAATACGCATATGTGTATATTGTGGAACCTCAATCGGGTCACCACTCTGTCGGCGCAGAGCATAACGGTTCTTATTTGTCACAACGCCAAGATACTTACTCAAATCATCTCTCGATGGGTCAAGAGCGGCGGCGAGCTTCTTGATATCAAACACTTGCGCATTCATCCGCGTATCGAGCAGGCCGTCAGCCACACCTTCTTTTAGATATGTTGCAAAATGCTTCTGATGCAACTTCCGTAGCTCCGCGGCGTCGTTATAATGACCTAAAATTTTCTTGTAAATATTCTTTAGTGCCAAACGAGCGGCAATCTTATCGAAGTCCGGGTCGTCTTTGACATTCTGTAGTGCCGTATGGATAACCGCTTCATCCAATTGCTCTGTCGTAATGCCGTCAAATAGTGTTAATTGTAGCTCCGTAGCTACCTGTACTACCTTTTGAATTTGATCCTTCAATCCTTCACTCGCTTCAACGAGTGCCAAATTGACCTGGTTGGCGTCGAATGGTTCGCGGGTGCCATCGCGTTTAACCACATTGATGCTCATTACTACTCTCCCTTGGTTTAATTTTTATATCTAGGGACTCTTACCCCCTACACATGCTTCCCAAATATACGCGTCTCTCCTCACGTTTTGGGGCACAAGAAGAAGCCATATCATAAACGATCTGGCGGTGGACTGCCCTCCGTCTTGCAAAATGTGTATTTTTGTTGAACTACTACATATGTAGTGTCTACTTAAAATTTTAGACCCTATATATATGGTTTTCAAGCGTTTTTTATATGTTTTTTTCACCACAAGCTTATTAACACCTTATAGTGTTGTAAATAATATAGCATACGCTATATATGGTGTTTTAGTTTTGTTCGTACCTTTCTATAAAAATACCCTAGCTATGAAAAACCATAAGAGATATTATGTATATATCTATGAATAACGATTCAAATACACGAAAACTCAAACGATGGATTACTATCTTTGGTGTTGTCAATTTACTAGTAGTCCTAGGCATTCTTGTCAGCCTTATACTGTTTTGGCGCCCATGGGATACCACTTTTTCAACCACAACTCGCAAAATTACAATCACTGGTAGTGCTACAGTCACCGCAGAGCCGGATGAATTTAGATTCACTCCTTCGTATACAAGAGATACAACGCGTGAAATCATCAAACTAAACGATCAAATTATTGCGACACTCAAAAATCTAGGTGTTCAAGCAAATCAAATTACCAATAACGCCAGTACATACGGCTCTACTGACGTCTACTACATACTTCCCGTAGAAGAGAAAGATGTTGCAAATCTTAGCCTCACGGTTACTGTCAGTAGCCTGAAGTTGGCTCAGAAAGTCCAGGATTACCTTCTCACAACCAATCCAGAAGGCTCAATTACCCCTATCGCCACATTCAGCACAGCAACACGCAAAAAACTCGAAAATAAAGCGCGAGGCGAGGCTATCAAGGATGCCCGAACGAAAGCAAACCAAACCGCTACAGGGCTCGGAACAAAACTCGGCAAGGTCATTACAATATCAGAAGGCTCAAATACCCGTGGATGCGATGTGGGCGGTGTGTTGTGCCCAATAGCACTCGAAGGCTCTGAAGTCTCATCATCGTCTGATGATGCAGCGAAAAGCGAAAAAGACAGCCTCATACTGCAGCCTGGCACAAATGATTTGACATATAGCTTCACAGTCACATTTGGCCTCGAGTAAATAACTCACTATACACAATGCTTCATATAGTTTACTTTTAGTAAAATTTATATTATAGTTTTCTCAGTTTTGAGTTGTATTGTTTATACATTCATAACTCGTCCCGCGTCAATTCCGACCCGGAGATAATAGTTTGATTCCCTAGGAGCAACGGTGCTCAAAAACACTATCGCGCGTGCCTATGCATGGCTACTCGCAATATTCGGCGTAGTAACTCTCGTCGTCATAGGTACACCCTCTGCAATAGCAGATCCGACAGTTCTCGGAGTGAACGGCACAACCGTCAATATTCCTTTGCCGATACTAGATACTATTTCTGGTGCGCTTGAAGTAAATCACGGTGAACTCAAGCATCTACCAGGCTATACTGTCGTCAAAGTCGACTACCCTGCTTCGCTTGGGCTTTTGACGCTCGGCGGTCCTGGCTATGACAAATCGGTCAGTATCGGCGTGCAAAAAACGGTCGCAGAGATCCGAAATGCCCAAAATGGTGACTCGTCAGTACCAGTGAAACTCGCATGTTATTCACAAGGTGCTGATGTCTGCACCCAAGTAAATGACGAACTTGCTAGCACCGGCTATGATCAATCAAGCATATCGTATCTGTTGCTCGGCAATGTCGACAATGCCGAGGCTGGCATCAAAGTACGATTCCCATATATCGATGAAAAGGGAGTTTTTATTCCCCTAGCTGGTCTAACCCTTGGCAATGCGACCCCGACGACCGGTAGCGATGCACAGATTACTCAGCTACTCTACGAATACGATGGCTTTGCTCGTGCACCGGAATATCCGCTCAACCTGCTCGCCGATCTAAATG
>JAGQNH010000022.1 GCA_020428185.1 Candidatus Saccharimonadota bacterium
CATCAAACTGACAATCTCGACTCCTTCGGACGTCACTTCATTTGACATAAGTGCATCTGATAAAGATGGAAATGAAAGCAATATTGTATCTATTGGCAATTTCGCAATCATTAATCGTAATGTCGCACTACTAACAGTCTCTTCCAAAGACCTTCAAACATCGCAAAACATTTCACCACTTCCATGGTTTGAGATAAAAAAAATCGCATTACATCTCGAGCATGATCTCAATGCTGACAAAATATCCGGCAATCACCTCGGCTGCTCCGCATACAACAAAAAAACAAAAGAGTTCAGTACTTTCTCTTGCGGAAATCCTTTTGGACTATATCAATACAAGACATCATCGAAAGACGATATACCTTGGAATAACAAACAAATCCTCAACTTTCCACAGGCATATAATGCTGCAGCATTTCACAATGGCGTTCTAGGCATAGCAAACAATACCAGCCCGTGGCTTTTCTATGCCGATATCAATACAAAAAAAGTAAGCCAGGTTCGTTTACCTGTAGCGAACATGTCGCGCACTTCTATTAGTAGTATTAGTGTTGTACCAGATTCGACCAATCCCAACCTTACCAACTTTCTACTCGTCGACAATTCTACGGGTATAATGTGGTTCGGAATGCAAAATGGCCTCGATGTCACATATCGAAAATATGAACACAAAATATCAGACACACAGACACAGTATCTAGCGAGTATGTGCAAACTTGTCAGTACGAAAGCGTATTGCTACTTTGGCAACACAAGCGCATCACCCGACTCAGAAGGTGAAACGATACGATACGAATTATCACAAGACGGCGTAGTGGATATTATAGATTTCTCAACCAAATACCCAACCGCGCAGAAATTTACAATAAGTAAAGATACGCCACTAGATGATATATATGCAGACAAAAACGGTCAGCTATATGGTCGCACAGAATCGACACTATACAGCCTGCAACAAAATGACACCTCACTCGAAAAGACAGTCTTCGCAAAGAATATCGGAGCTGTTAGTGGAGGAGAGAGCCTCTACTACATCAAGAACAACAAGCTATTCCAATACGACAGCTCCACCAAGACAACAACTATGCGTTTCGTATCAAAAAACCTGCGTCTCTCAAACATAAATCTCTTCGACAAGACAGTACTATTTACGGCATATATCAAGGGCTCAAACAGCACCACATTACATGCATACAAACTACTAGATACGGCAAACACCAACTCCGATAAACGACTGCTAGATATTATTCCAACAAGCCTTCCTGCGAATGAATCAAATATTATCGATATCGATTACTCAAAAAGTATCATCCATGTCGTCCTACCAAACTATGTAGAATATAGAGCCGGAAAAATAGTACCAAGTATCGGCATCTATAATAGTCAGAAATCGGTAGTTCGAAACTATCTATCCAACATCGTTCCATCATTCTCGTCATACAAAGTTACATTTTCACGAATTGATTCCTAGCTCCATTCCTAATCTGTTAATACTCTGTACTAATAATCAATTTCATGGTAAAATATAAGGGAAAGTAATCCCTTATGAAGACACCTCTGGATGTTGACGAGAGGGTGGGCGAAATAGCAGACCCGTTTAGTCAAAAACGGGAAGAGTTGCGTCGTACCCAAAAACAAGCAGAAGCCGAGGCGGCAAATGTAGCCAATAGTGGCTTAGCTAAAAAATCACCAGGTAGTACGTCACTTCAAAACCTAGAACAATCAGCCAACCCCATCTCGTCTAGAAATAGCCATTCGCTACAAACAAAAAATCCAGCAAATAACCCTTTTGGGTATCTCGATAAGTTCACAAAAATAAAGCTCAAGGGTGCAAGTTCGTTAATCACGGTCGTCCTTGCGGTATTTATGGGCGGTGGCTTTCTCACGGTCTTATTCTCACCAAGTCTTGCTATTATCCAGATGAAGGAAGTATTGACACATGCACTCAATGATCAGCTCCACGCTACCGACACTCGGTCAAAATCTATATTCAGAGCAACAATGAAAGGTCCCGCAAATTGCGGGACAGTCAAAATATGCAAGCGATTCACAACAATGTCGACCACTCAAGTGCATGAGTTTGAAAAACACAAAAACATCAAAATCGAACGAGACATGATCGACGAAAAAAACGGCCGTGTACGTAAAATTTTATTCACCAACCAGTTAGGTGAAAAAATATCTATTTCAAATTCATCCGAGCTGCAATCCGCATTGAAGAACAATGTTGAATTTAAGGCAGCATGGACAAAAGGCTTTAACCCACAATTCAAGACACTTTCTGATTCACTCATGTTGAAAGTTCTCTACAAATTAAAAGCCACAAAAAACCAAGATATTAGCGGAAAAAACGACGAAGAAAGACGCAAAAAACTAAATCAAATAGGCGGAGGAGTTGAGCGAACAAATGCTCGTGCCATCATAGAAGGCAAAGACGAGGATGGCAAAAAAACATATACCGATGAAAACGGAAACAAGCTTGATCCAAAAGATGTCGAAGCAGCCAAGGCTATGGAAGGACGCGTCGAGGGATACATGAAAAGCGGCGGAGCAGGTGGCGTTCTTAAAAAGGCCGCCATTAATGGCGTATCTGTGACAGGTACAGCCGATACCGCATGTTCACTATACAATGGCATACGACACGTATCCGCATTGGCAAAAAATGTCAAAAAAGCACAAATGGCGAGATATGCACTTGCGCTTGTCTTGACACCTGCCGATCGCATCAAAGCCGGCGCCGCAAGTGAGGCAGATACAACATTCGTCGGCA
>JAGQNH010000023.1 GCA_020428185.1 Candidatus Saccharimonadota bacterium
TTTGCTGAATCGGTTGTTTCAAGGTGGATTTCTACTGAATGTGCAGCATTCGGGTCTGCTGTTTGGATGCCGTCAGAGTCATAAAACGTAAATGTAGACGTAGAGAAATATTTTGTCATGACGACATCTGCGGGGCAGTCGAGCGTGGCGGATATCGGTGGACAACTCTGTATCATAGCATTGCCGCTTGCGGCTGTGTTTGGTAGGCTGCGACGATATAGTGTGGTACCGCTACTATAATAGACGACTTCATTGTTGTAAAGTTTGCCCGTAGCAGGGTCAATGATAAAATTGCCGTCGCTGTCTTGTGCGGGCATGGCCATAACAAGGATATGGTTGGCGCTATTTGTTGCCCATCCGCCACCTTGATTTGGGTCAGAGATGAGATTGGATGCATTGACACCCGATGCCATTCGAAGATCTTCTGTGAATTTCCCAATCGTTGCTTGAGATTCTAGTGACAATGTCGCCTTGCGATTGCTGGATGTCGCATCTGCATAGAAGTGCAGGCTTGTCTCGACGACGGGCACAATAAGCAGGCCGATAAGTGCGATCGTGACAATCATTTCAGTGACAGTGAAGCCGCCTTCTTTTATGACACGCTTCATTGACCGAGTCCGTTCTCACTGACGAAGGAGGTGTAATGAAAGGTCTTCGTCTCTTCTTGGTAGGTGTAGCTGATAGTGACTGCTATTTTTTTGATATGTGTGTCTTGATCGGATATGACATAGCTCGCAGAATTAGGTGGGCTGAGTGATGCCGGTAGTTCATCGGCGAAATCCGTCGTACCGTTTACGAGATTGGCGTATCCGGTGCCGCGAAGACTTTCGATTTTTTCTTCTGCGAGATTGTTGATCAACGTGTAGTCGACACTTTTTTTGTTGACATAGCCCGCCGACGAGATCATGCCAGCTATCGCAGGAACAACCACGACAAACAGAACGGTTGCGATAATCAACTCGATAATTGTGAATCCGGATTCGTGTATTTTGGGCATAGTCAAAAATATACCTATGTCTACTATTGTACCACTAGATGCTCATGGTTTTATTGTTTTTGAGAGCGTATGGTTGCTGTGTTTTTCGGTTTGAAATGGGTTGACGGGAACGTGTTTTTTGGAGGTGCGAATTTTTGACGTGCCGAAGGCGAGAATGAGCAGCCATACTATTGGCAAAAAGATAGCGAGAAGCACGAATTCGTCTTTTTTGCCGAATTTTTTGCCGATACGGTGCATGGCGATACAGAGGTATATCGCTGCTACGATATTCGCAACTGGAACAATACTCAGTATTGCCCAGAATCCAGGTTGCTCACCCAAGACAAGAATTTTCCATGTACTGTATATCGGCACCCATGCGGTCCATTGAGGTATCTGAGATTTTTTGAAGATCCTGCTGAGTAGATACGAATAGAGTGCATATACGAAAATAATAAACACAGTGAAGCCCAAAGAGGCGAATAGTATTATCGAAATATCTGCACCAGTGGAGGCGAAATTATTGGACAAATTATCCATAGAGACCTTTTCTTATTATGCTTCGCTTTATTGTAGCATGGGCTTTATGGTAATCTTAAAGATATGACAAGAGAATTAAATGGCCGAGAACTCGCAGACTATGTGAAGGAGCGCCAAGCGCGCCAAGTTCGTGCGTTGCGTCAGGCCCACCATATTTTTCCAAAACTAGCCATCGCACAGACAATCGATGATCCTGTGATTGATTCGTACGTACGCCTGAAGCAGAATTACGGTGCTGATATTTTGATTGATGTAGAAGTGTACAAAGTAGACCAGGCTGAACTTTCGGGAGTGACAGATAGACTGAATCACGACCCATCTGTTCACGGTATTATTATTCAGCTCCCACTTGCGGATGTGTCGGCTACGCAAGAAGCAGTTGATGCGATATTGCCGGAGAAGGATGTCGATGGCCTTGGATCGCGCGCGACGCTTGACCCTGCTAGCCCTACGGCGATATCGTGGTTGCTTGCTGGTTACAACGTTGACCTCAAGGGAAAGCATATAGCGATTATTGGAAATGGCCGTTTGGTCGGTGCACCACTACACAAGATGTGGCAACGAAGTGGATATGATGTGACTGTGTTTGATGAAAATAGCGAAAACATGAAAGAACAGCTGGTTGATTTTGATGTGATTGTGTCTGCCACAGGTGTACCTGGCTTGATTCAGACTGAAGATGTTAAGCATGGCGCAGTTGTCGTGGACGCCGGTACTGCAAGTGAGCACGGCAAGATCGTCGGCGATGTTTCGGCGGCTGTAAGAGAGCGTGGCGACGTGACGATCACACCCGTAAAGGGCGGTGTCGGGCCACTGACTGTGACAGCACTTTTTGATAATGTTATTCGTGCCGCACAGGCAACAATTGAAACCGAATAGTTGTTCTACAGAGAAAGAGCTTCTTTGACTTTTGCGACAACTTGGCTTGGTGTTAATTCTGCTTTGACGATATAGCTGTGGATGCCAAGCTCTTTGAGTTCTTTTGGCGATTCTTCGATACCTAGATTAGTGAGAATTATCACTGGAATGTTTGCACCCCATGGTTGAGTGCGGATTTTTGCGAGCGCTTCGCTACCTGTCATTTCGGGCATTTGAAGATCAAGCAAAATAATGTCAGGAGTAAACGACTGTACCATCTCTACGCCAGTGCGACCGTTGTCGGCAAGGGAAACCTCGAAGCCGTCGGCCTCAAATTTCATTCGGTACATTTGGCTGATAACTGGGTCATCTTCGATAATTGCAATTTTTGTCATAGTTGCAGTATAGCACTTTGCGAAGCACTATTTAAAGGGCTAGATAGTGTTAGCGTGATGATACGAGTAACAACAGTGGTCATAATGCTATTGATTTATTTTATAAAAAATGATATACTGAGAGCATCTGCAGATGCAGAATGGGCTTACCCACGTACCTATTAGGAGAAAGATGAAGCAGTTGAGACAGCGCCTTGCTGATTTCTTCCTTGCAAGGATTTATATTCCCTTGCTGTGGAAGTTCGACAATCTCATGGTCAAAATCGAAGACTATCAGTATCGACCCAACAAGTGATTCCTGAGGAGGAATGAAGATGAGCAAATTCGCATTCAAGGTGTTCGCGCCACTCGCGAATGGCGCAATGATCATCGGATCGATAGCGTCGATAGTTGTCCGGGATTTCGCGGAAAACCCGAAGGAGGCCTACAGGCATCAGAAGAAAGAGGGTTTCCTCACTGCTGACTTCTGGAAGTCCTGATTTACGGGGCGGAGAAGTGTGTGACGTACACACACTTCTCCGCCCTATTTTCTATTGGCAGGTATTGTAAAAAATGTGATTTTATGTTAAAATAATACTATAAACTCAAATTATCGCTGTTTTGGCGATATACTGGAGAATAAATGAACGAAGTTATCCCACCTAATAATGGCGTAAGAACTCGCGAGGAGCGCGAAGCTGTACTTGCACGTCTGAAATCAGAGGGTGGTGCATGGATTTCTATGCCTCCTGATTACACCACTTTCTCGCGTGATAGTGTCTTGATGAAGCTCGATAAAGTAAATGCTGCTGTATTGGCTGAAACCGATGCTGATGTCAATGAGGTTGCTGAAGCGCACGAAAAAAGTGTGGCTTTTGCGAATAGCTCATTTGATTTTTATGAAGGCAAGAAGGACTTGGGGCGTAGTATCGAGCGAGCGTTTGTCGTACCTATGCGATCCACACGTAATGACTATGATGAGATGATGCAGGGCAATGGGTATGCAAGCGAATCAACCCCTTTTGTGCCACTCTGCGATCCTGTTCGGTTTGGTGTGCCTTCAGAAATACGTATGCGTACAATGTATGGCCTTCCTCCTACGGTTTTAGACACGTATTTGAAGAGCAGTGACGACAAGGAGACGGGGGCTCTTGTTCTCTCGCCAGTGTATACGGATATGATACGTGATATTCGCACTGACAAAGAAAGCATGGCGCAAAGGATCCGACTGATGGAAGTTGGTGCATATATCCTTGAGAAAACTGCTCAATTTGCCCATCTTCAACTTGGCGCAAAGGTAATTGGTCTTGGTGCAACATTGCCAAAGATTACACACTTTGGTCAGGCGCTTCGAAGTATGAACGGTATGGAGAATCTTACGACAACAACAGGTCATGGTGGCACTGTGTATATGATTGTCGAGACGGCAAGAAAAATCATGGAAGAGACATCGATTGAATCTCATGGTCGGATTGGCGTCATCGGTGGTGCAGGGTCAATTGGCTGGTCTAGTACTGTAACTGCTCTCGATATGATACCTGATCATAAGCTAATGAGCTTCGATATTAATAAGACACGCTTGTACGGTAAGATTGATACTGAAAAAGTAGGTGATAGAGTTAGTGTTGCCGATAGTGCCGCTGAGGTACTTCGTAGTACAAATATTATTTTGACGGCGATTACAGGCAGAATTGATTTGGACGATGAGGAATACAAAGACCTTGATCTCACAAATAAGGTGATTATTGACGACAGTCAGCCAGGATGTTTCGATGCTGCTCAAGTTGAGGCAAGAGGCGGAAAGCTCGTATGGGTAGTCGGTGAAGACAACAGTGATAGTAAATTTATCACTCGCGACGGGTATTATACAGATGGCGTACCATACAATTACGGCAATAATTCGGGTCTGTATGGACATTTTTCTGAATTCGCATGTGGTCAAGAAGCGGCGGTTATTGCGCGATCAGGTGAGTATGACAAGGCAATTACTGCAGAGGTAGAACCTCGAAATGTACGTGTAATTAGTGGGCTATTCCGTGCCGCAGGTGTTGGTGTTGCTCCATTTCAAGCATTCGGTCGGCCTGTAGAAATTCGTTAACGTATGCTTTAATAAGACCATAAGCAAAAGCAAATTATGGGCATATGTTATCAATAGAGGTTATTAGCCTGATATTCATTATCGTCACCAACTTGGTGGTGTTTTGGATGATTGCGTCCCAGAGTTGGCGAGTGAAAGTCATACGATACTTTATTTTGGCGGTCATGGGTGTGGTGCTTTGGGCGATGGGTACACTATTGCTTGTTGCTGGTACGACGCAGTCTCTTGTCGATGTCGGTAGGTCTATCTTTCTCATTGCGCCGATGTATGTCATTTTGTTTTTGGCATTGTTTGCGGCAGTTTTTCCGCGAACGAGTGGTCGAACACTCACGCCGATTAATTTTGTTTTCCTTATAATAACGCTCGTTTTTTCGCTAGTTATTGCATTTGAGCCTACGCAACTTATTACAAGTGTAGTGTTGAATCCAGGCTACAACGACATTGTAGTTGATGGTTTTTGGTATTCGATGTATATCTTGTACTTCAATCTTGCATTTCTGGTC
>JAGQNH010000024.1 GCA_020428185.1 Candidatus Saccharimonadota bacterium
CGAATCTGTTAGTTTCCTCTACAGGGGCGTTGCTTCTTGCCCTTGTTTCACCGCTTCTGTTACCCTTGCTATTTGGTATTGAGTTTAGGGATGCCGTGTTGCCGGCTATCATTCTCTTGATTGCCATCGTCATACTTGGCTTTAACTACGTGCTTAGCGATGGACTGCGCGGCTTGGGATATCCTGGAACCACGAGTATTGCTGAGCTTGCCGGAGCTATGACGACCGTCATTGGGTTAGTGCTTTTTCTGCCATTGCTTGGCATCTATGGCGCTGCAGTAGTTTCCGTGTTGAGCTATGCGATTGTCGCACTTGTGCTCTACCTTTCGTTCGGGCAGTACAGTCGGCGCGATTTCTAGTTTGACGCGGTGAGAAATCCAAGTGGAAAGTATTGATGAAATGAAGCAACCGACCATTTCGATCGTCACCGCAGTAAAAAACGGTGCTCCATATATCCGGACTCTAGTCGAGAGTGTACTGTCTCAAGATTACGCAGCATTTGAGCACATAATCGTTGACGATGGTTCAAATGATGATGGCGAAACTGTCCGAATTCTTCGTGAATACCGCCATCTACGTTGGTGGTCGCGTCCGAACAAGGGGCAGTATGCCAGTCAGAACGAGGCACTATCCGTTGCGATTGGTGATATTGTTTGCGTGATCAGCGCAGATGACGTGATGGTTACGCCTCGTACCTTAAGCATTGTTGCCGCCGCCTGGGAGCGTAATCCGACACTGGATGTACTCTATGGCAAGGCCCTACATATGAATAGTAAGGGCATGATTCTGCCATATCAACTGGAATTGAATGGTCCTTTCGCTAGTCGTATCCATCACCACCATCTTTTTATTCAGCATTGTTCGCTTTTCGCGTCACGTGAAACCATAATCCGCGGTGGAATCTGGTTTGATCCCGCGTTCAAATATGCCGGCGACTGGGACTGGATCATACGTCTACTTGACGCCAGTCGCTCGGTAGAATACGTTCCAAAGGCGTTGTCGATCATCCGCAAACACGAGCAGCAGACATCGCGACTGTCCAGTGCTCCAAGAATCCTTGCTGAACACCGCGAGGTACTAAGGCGACATGGTGGGAGTAATTCCATACATATGGCTATTAAGAAGGTTCACCAATACTGGGCATTATTGCGTATTGGCTCATACCTGCTCACGAATGAACGGCCAGAAGTGTTCATGAGCACACTCGTCGATTGGTGGCACCGACGTAGTTCTCGCATCGAGAATGTGAAGTAACATTGTGATTAGGGGTCTGTGCTAAATGCCCGACCTGATGTTGAACTCGACAAATAGACTATTGTTTTCGAATTAAGATAGATGTACAAATCGATCAAAGCACAAAACACCGATTTTATCGGAAGGTTTTTTATTGCAACTGCACGGTCTGTGTTTTATGCCTCTGTGTCGGTGGTTCTTTGTGCGGTCCATCTGCTGCTCCCGATCGAGCGCGGTTTTCCAACTATACGGATCTTTGGGCTACCTTTCACGGTTACAATTCTGGCAACCGTAGCGGTGTTTTTCCTATTACTAGTCGAGTCGAGAGGAACGATTCTCTGGAAGGTACCAAAGCGTTATCTACCTGTTCAAATCGTGTTCGTTTGGCTTATGGTGGCTTCGGCGCTCTTTTCACCAACAATAAGGTCTGCATTTTTTGTTGTCTTATCCTATTCCACGGTATTCATACTGTCGTTTCTCGTAGTTCGGTATCTGTTTCAGCGCAATTTCCGTACTGCTTTTGTCTATATCTTGAGTATGACTGCCGGACTGGCTGCCCTAATCGGACTAGTTGAAGGTCTTGCCGGGACCCCATTATCGTTCTACACATCTATTTATCTCAGCTACGCACCGGATGGCATGGCATACGGACTCACTCGCTCTGATTATAGGGTTTTTGGTACACTGGGAAACCCGATTGTCTACGCGGCAGCTATGATTCTTGCGATTCCCTTTGCACTTGAACTCCGTCCATTTCTGTTGCGATATGCGATTGTCATCATGCTTCTTGGTGCTGCAACACTTGCCGTATCAACTACGGCTTTCCTGATGGCAAGCGTTGTACTTATCGGCTACTTAGTGATATCAAGAGTTCGATGGACAACCGTATTATTCCTGCTCGTGATTTTGGGGGTATTTGTTTGGCTGTTGATACCTATCCTGACTCAGCGATTTGGAGAGGGTGCAGTAATGCGCATTGTTTCAGGCGATCCGCAGAATGTGCTCGCTCGTGAGGACATGCTTAATCTTGCGTGGACGGATTTTACAACTGATCAAACCATCGCTTCGGTACTGTTTGGCAAGGGAGTGAAATCAACCACAGTGGATGAGTATGCCAGCGCCCTGAATCGCACGGTCGGTACGATTGACAATACATATGCGACCCTGTTAATCGAAACGGGAGTTGTCGGCTTGATAGCCTATCTGGCAATGGCGTTTAGTATTCTTTATCCACTTCGGCGATTCGCTTTCTTGAGCATGCACTGGTACGGGGTATTGAGTTTGTTTGCGGCTGGGGTTGCATTTACGACAGTTTACTATAGTACGTTTAACTTTGTCTGGGTTGCTTCTGTTGCGACTTTGGTCTACCTGGAAACAAGGCGAACGCCATCATCCTTCATAACTTGAGTAGCATTATTGTCACAGACACGTGGCGTATCGTCAGCCTGTCTTGGATTGTGATCACAACGAGCATGCCAATATCCGAAACTTATAAGGCTCTGAAGCCATCATGCTCGTCAAAACAATGCTTCTGGTTTCCAACTCTGGAAAAGTAAATGACCAACGCACGAATTGCGATAGTCACAAATTCATTACATGGTGGAGTTTGGACTTCGGCGCGCTTTATCATGGAGACCCTAGATCGCAGTGGGCGATTCGACTACGACGTGATTTCTGTGGCCACGTCGGCATATGATAGAGCTAGTGTACGAATACTCGATCCGCGGTCTTGGCGTGGTGGCGTACAAGTTATCGAACAGCGGATGAACGATGTCAAAGCGCGCCACGTTGGTGCT
>JAGQNH010000025.1 GCA_020428185.1 Candidatus Saccharimonadota bacterium
AGAGTGGTGAGACGGCTGACACGCTAGCATGCATGCGCGAGATAAAGCGTCGTGGCGTGCGAACACTCGGCGTGATAAATGCAGTAGGTTCGACTATTGCACGAGAAGTGGATGGAGGTGTGTATGTACATGCCGGACCAGAGATATCCGTGGCAAGCACCAAGGCATTTACTAGCCAAGTGGCCGCAATGACAATATTCGGCTTGCAATTAGCTCAGGCAAAGGGCGTGGGGGTGCAGGTATTGAAGAAGTATATTGATGAGCTTGTAATATTGCCGAGTGAGATTGAGCGTGTACTAGAAGCAAAACGCGATGAAATAAAAGGAATTGTCGAGCGCTATGTGCCGTATGATCATGCGCTATTTCTTGGCAGAGATACGCTGTTTCCGGCGGCGCTCGAGGGTGCGCTCAAGCTCAAAGAGATTAGCTATATACATGCCGAGGGGTATGCAGGGGGTGAGCTGAAGCATGGACCGCTCGCATTGATAGACGACAGGTTTTTCGAAGTTGTATTGGTGCAAGATGATTGGTTGATGGACAAAAGTTTGAGTAATCTTGCCGAAGTGAATGCTCGAGGCGGCCATGTAATTGTGATAACTAGCAGCGACAAAGATATCGATGCGGAGGCGGTAGTGCGCATCGATACAAAGCTACACATCCTGACGCCTTTGGTATTGAATGTAGTGCAGCAGCTATTTGCATACTATATGGCTGTTGCAAAGGGAAATGATGTTGATCAGCCACGAAATCTTGCCAAGAGTGTGACAGTTGAGTAGATTTTCTGAATCAATACGGTTATGCTAGAGATATATGCGACGAGTATTTTTGGCAATTGTGTTGACTATGGTGGGTGCGGCGACTGGCCTTTCTCAATCTGTGAGCGCATATCAGTCGGACGATAAGCAGTTTATCAATGGCGACAATATATTTTATGTGTATGTGAAGGCTGGTGAGAAGTTGAGTGCAAGTTTTTTGCGATCTATACACTCAGAATCGGGTGGGGTAATCAATCCTCCCCAGGTAGACGTCACGATTACTATCGACGCCCCCGGACTCAAACAGCAAAAGTGTGTCGCCAAGGCAAATGTAGCGGTAGGCAAGGGCTGTATATTCAAGCAGCAGACTGCAGCAAAGACTGGTATATGGCGCGTACAATTCGTGACTGGAAAAGGTGCCAAGATATTCACGGAGGGGTTTCCTGATGTTCGATGGGGGAAGAACTTTTTTTCGTGGAACATCACTGTCAATGGACTGAAGGCGGATATCCAGCAAGGTCGATTGTGGACTGAGCGATACTCATTTCGACAACCAATTGGACAAGAGTCAACTGGAGATTTTGAACATTTCTATGTGAGTGAGGACGGCTATATATATAAGGCTATTGAGTACGGATACAACGGTCAGGTGTCTATGTTGTCTGCTGATTCGATAGGCATACGCAAGATGGATGAGTGTGTGTCGGTATACCAAAGTATTGAGGTTGATAATGATGAATTTTCACCTGCATTTGGTGCGTGTGGTAATACGTATAAATTATTCTTCGAAGAACCAGCAGGTGACTTGCCTCAAAAGGCGACGCGATGGGATGGGACGGAAGACTGGGTCCGGCCAAACATTGAACGCCCATCGCTGAGCGAGCTGCACTTCACATCCAATAAGTCTGCCGATCAGCAATCTGGTACGATATCTTACTTCTTGCATAATTTCATAGGGCAGTATGACATCAAAATAGATGTCGACAACGACGGAAGTTTTGAAGGTCAGAGCGATGTGACACTGCATCAGCAGATGAAGAGTCTTTCGGATGGTTTGCAGCACGTGTATTTTCAGGGTGTCGATAGAAGAGGTCAGGTGATACCTCCGTCGCAAAAGATTGGTATCAAGGTGGTTATCACCAAAGTTGCTGAGATTCATTTCGTGGCTACGGATGTCGAGGGTCGACAAGGATTGGAGGTGACCAGGCTTAACGGTGACAATGCGCCGACAAATCGACTCTGCTGGAACGACACAGAACTTTCGACCATAAAGTATAGTCGTTTTGCTACAGACACTGCGGATGGTCGAAGCTGTCCTGAAAGTAGGAGTGGCGTACACGGGTGGCAATATAATTCGAAATCCTGGGGTAATGCTCGCTATATTGATGATTGGATATACGCAACCGCCAAGCTGGATGGCGATAATCAGATTGTGTATCCGGAAGACAAGGTAGCAGTTGCAGAAAAATCAACTACAAATTGGCTCCTGATCGGAGGAGTGGCCGTAGGGCTTGTGGCTGCAGTGGCAGGTGTGGTTGTCGTACTGCGGCATCTAGGCAAATCAAAGACGCCGGATGTCATGCCTTCTGCGCCACCAACACCACCAACACCACCCGGTATACAACCTATCGGCTCACAAGACCCGACAGCCCTCCCGCCACAAGATCAAGACAGATACTAATATTACACTTTTTACCACAAAATTTACTTTTTGTGTATAATAGTGCCTAATGAAAAATTGGAGTGCGAGAAGTGCTATTAAATATGCTGCGATAACAATTGCAGTTGTGGCCTTTGCTCAGATTCCAGGAATTGCTAGTGCAGATCTACTCTCGTGGACAGGGCGTATGCCAGTGGTCGAGTATGACTATGATGTTGAGATGGCGAGTGATTGGAATGACATATGTGTTGCTAAGTTTCAATCTACAAAGGAAGTAATACCAATCAATGGCTTGCTTCCGCCATATGACACAACCGACTGCTTAGTGTCGGCGACAGAGAACTACAGTATTTTGTATGGTGTTCATACGGGCTTTTCTATCAAATTTTCCGGTGACGTAAAAGCATATTTGATACGGGGTGTTGATTGTGAGCATCAACGATGTCTGTATCTTCCTTCTAGAGATAGTTTGGTTGTAATAGAATCAAATAATCACGTAGTAACCGGCAGGGTGGCGATATATAAAGATTTCGTGAAGAAACTTGCTATAGATAGAAATAGTATTGTCGATCAGCGGTTTTTTAG
>JAGQNH010000026.1 GCA_020428185.1 Candidatus Saccharimonadota bacterium
AGATAATTACTGGAGGGGTTATTGATGAAGAACTTGTTTGGGCGTATTGCGAGGGTAGTTACTGCTTGTATGCTTGTGGCATCGTCTTTGGTGCCCGTGACTGCCAATGCATTTAGTGGCACGGGGTCGGGAACACTCGGTGATCCGTATCAGATTACAAACTGCGCGTCATGGCTTGAAATGGCAAATAATTTAAGTGCGTACTACATACTTGAAAACAATATAGACTGTACCGGCACCAGCTACACCCCAATTGGATCGAGCGGTTCGGAGTTTACAGGTTCTCTAAATGGAAACGGGTTTGTTATTTCTGGTGTGACGGTTGATGGCTCAAATAGTGCTGGCTTGTTTGGATATGCGATTGATGCAACGATTATTGATTTGCGGATTGAAAATAGTAATTTCATCAACTCCACTGGATTTAACGGAGCACTAGTTGGGAATGCTGATGGCGGAACGTTTACTAATATTACTGCATCTGGAAATACGGTTGAATCGATACAAGCGGGTGCGGTAACGGGCGGGCTTATTGGCTATACGCAAGGTGGCGCGACGGCAATTTCTAGTAGTAATTTTACTGATGGAACGGTAGCCTCTAATCAAGGCTATACCGGCGGACTTGTCGGCTTGGTCGTGAACGATCTGACTATCAGCAAAAGTTATACGAATGGCGTGACAATTAATCCAAATACGAGTACGTATGTTGGTGGGTTGGTGGGCGGTATGAATTCTGGTTCGCCAGTTATTTCAAAATCATATGCGCAGGGAACGATTAGCTCTATAGATACATATTATGGCGGGCTGGTAGGCGGATTTTTTACAGGAACGGTTGAAGATTCGTTTGCGGCTGTAGACATGACTGCAGGTGCGGGCACATATACCGGCGGTGCTTTCGGTGTAGGAGACGGTACGTCTACGAACAACTTTTTCGACGCAACTTTAGCTGGTAGGTCGGATTGTACGGGCAATGGCGCGGCCGCTTGTACAGCGGTGAATGTGGGCAACTCCACACCAGACTATTTTAAAGGTAATAGTACGAATGCGCCCATGAGCAGCTGGATAGTTGATGATCCGTGGAACCTGAACGAAACAGGCGCATATCCAACATTTGCAATCGGTACGGCAGCTTGTGACGACCCTACTCCTCAGCCCGCCACTGCGATGCATTTTGCGTGTGAATGGTTAAGGTTGAACAGTCATAAGTATTCTGGTTCCAAGGTGTCTCAGTCGATTAGCTATAGGGCACATGGTACGAGCGACCCTTGGGTAAGCCAAAGTTGGCCCGTTGACGATATGAACGTTGTTGTGTGCGGCTTGCAGCCTTCAACGCAGTACGACGTAAAGCTACATGTGAACTGGACTGTAGGATCGAGTGACTGGGAGAGTAATATAGCCAGTTCTGTGACAAGCGGTAGTTCTGGTGTTGATACGGATGGAGACGGAGTGAAAGATTCTGTAGAGCTTTGTGGACCAAACAATGGCGATAATAATAATGACGGCACACTTGATAGCGCGCAGGCCACGGTTGCTTCTTTTGTTAACCCTAAAACTGGCCACTATGCGACAATCGAATCAGACACATGTGATTTGAGCAACACATTAATTAAGAGTGAATCGGCCTTAGGCAACGACAGTAGCTATAACTATCCAGTTGGACTTTTTGACTTTTCTGCAGATTGCGGCGTTGGTGCTACAACGACTATTACTCAGTATTATTATGATCCTCCGGCTGGTGATTTTATCCTTCGAAAATATGTTAATGGCCAATATCGCGATGTGAGCGGAGCGGTGTTGAATCGTCAGACAATTGGAAGTCATCAGGTACTTGTGGCTACATACAGCGTAACTGATGGCGGGCCACTTGATTCAGACGGGCTAGTAAACGGCGTAATAGTAGACCCTGCAGGCCCTGCACTTGTGTCCATTGGCGCACCTGATACTGGCGCTGGTCGCCCGCAAGAGACATCAATAGTTCCTCTTGTTGCAGCCATGGTGCCGTTGCTTTTTGCAGCTGTTATTGCAGGAATTCAAGCATCTCGTCGCGCCAATATGAGCGATAAATTTATCAAACACGATAACAGTATCGGAATGTAGATTGTGAGTAAGGTGGCCTCATTCGAAACGGAGACGATATGACAAAAGCCACAAGGTTTCCGTTTTTGCTATCACTCTTAAGTCTTTGTATTCTTTTGTTACTTAGTATAAATGCAATGCAATCAGCTTTCGCAAGTGGTGAGACTATTATTTCAAATGCTTCAGCGACTACAGAGTTAAAAATAGCAACAACAATAAGTGACATTTCAATAAACGGCGTTGGCGACGACAATATATCTGTGAAGCTGCTCGTTACAAGCGGTATGCTATCGATGACGACAACAACAAACTTAACGTTTAAAGACGCAAATGGAAATGTCGTTTCGAATCCGCAGACTGGTTCGACGCTCTACTTTAGCGGCCTACGTTCAGATGTGAATGCCGCATTAGCGACATTGCAGTATACACGCAACACGACAGGCACTGACACGCTCGAAATTTCACTCGTAAATCCAGGTGAGGTTTTCTTTTCGGGCAACGATCATCTATATGAATATGTATCGAGCACGCTTGATTGGAACGCGGCAAAAACTGCCGCAGAGGGGCGTACTAAGTATGGCGCAACCGGATATCTTGCAACAATCACATCGCAGGAGGAAAACGATTTCGTGTCTGCTAGGCTACTTAATGCTGGCTGGATGGGTGCAGGAGATATGGCGACCGAGGGAACATGGAAGTGGGTTACTGGACCAGAGAATGGCACGACATTTTGTATTGGCAACATTTCGTGTGTGCCACAGGGAGGTCAGTACACGAACTGGAATACGAATGAACCAAATGACTCGGGGGGCAACGAGGATTGCGGTCAATTCTTAGCGGGCGGAAGTGGCAAATGGAATGACCTACCGTGTAGCGGTACAACATTGCCCGGATACGTGGTTGAATATGGCTCATCTGGCAACATGCCTTCCGTGGCAGCGGCGAATATTGATATAACGACGAGTGACACAACAGCTCCAACTACACCGGGAACTCCGAGCGCCACTACGCCAACGACAGATAATACACCAACTGTTAGCTGGACGGCAGCTAGTGATGCTGGTGTGGGTCTTAAAAATCCGGCGTATACACTCGAATGGTCGGCAAGTCCTACATTTTCGAGCGTTAGTGGCAGCTCTACGACAAACAGTACAAGCTTAGCGCCTTCAACTTTGGCAGACGGTACGTGGTATTTTCGAGTTATTGCATCAGACAGCTCCGATAATACGGCAACTTCAGGTATAAGCGGTGGAATTATCATAGATACAACGCCACCCACAACGCCAAGTATGCCTAGTGCTGGCGTTGAGTGGACAAATGACAACACACCAACATGGAACTGGACTCCTTCGGTTGATAGCGGGGTAGGGCTGGCCTATATAGCGTATGCGGTTGAGTGGTCGCAAGATACTTCGTTTTTTGGCCTAGGTGGCACGGCAGGCATACTCGAGGCCGACTCATATACGATCCCAGACGGTTTGAATATGTCAGACGGAACTTGGTATTTCCATATTAAGGGTATCGACGCTCTTGGCAATGAGTCACCGTGGTCAGACTACGGCACGGTACACATTGACACTATGCTACCCGTTATTAGTACTGTTGCTGCCGGAGCAGGTTCGTCGGCCAGCAAAGAGGTTATTACTTGGACAACCGATAAGAACTCGTCGTCTAAGGTTACATATGGACCTACCTCGAGCCTTGGAACAAGCACAACGGAAACAGATACAAGTACTCGCGTGCAAAATCATAGTGTTACGTTAACGAATCTGGTGCCGTGCTCCATATATCACTTTACTGTGACCTCTCAAGATATTGCTGGGAACTTAACGACGAGCAGCGATAATAGTTTTATAACGAAAGGCTGTGCAGGGTCGGCAGACGTTGTGTTGCACACCGATATGCCAATAACGACAACAGGAGGAAGCCTTAACCTGGGTTCTATAGGCGTACGCGTACCATCTGGATTTGCGTCAACCGGTGCTGATTTTCAAATCAAACAGATTAATCGTACGCATGCAATAAATGCGATCGGCTCACCTTTTGGCGTGATACTTGCCGGGACTACAGTTTATGATATTAAAGCTTTAAAAAATGGCACGACAGCACTTACTTCATTTAACAAACCAATAACGATCATTTTGCATTATGATGATTCAGACGTTGCTTTGCTCGATGAAACGTCACTTGCTATTTATAGGTGGGATGAAGGGGTGGGCTGGACACAGCTGAGCGATTGTAATGTAGACAATACTGCAAAGACGGTTACATGTACTACTCGCCATTTTTCAACATTTGCACTCTTTGGAGCGCAAAAAATAGCAAATTACACCGTAGATACAAGTGGCAATGCTGCCGACAGTAGCGACGATGAGCCCACTGGTACTGATCAGAATCAGACAAAAACAACCGACGTTGGAGTGCCGAATACATCAAGCGACACTTCAGATAAAAATACCACGTCGAGCCAAAAGAAAGCTGCCGCGCAGACAGCAGGTTTACAGGATATTGTATGGTGGTGTGTCGGTGCCGCAATTGTGCTATGGGTAACGTGGTTGCTTATTTGGCGACGCAGGCGGAAAAAGCAAGATGAAGCTAAATAGAACCGCAATATAATTGTCATCATTTAGTTGGTCGACAAACTGAGTAATTCACTGACGCACGAATACGTTATATAATTACGGTATGGGTGAATTATTGAAGCAGACGTTTCTTAACATACCTATTTATGTCTGAGTATTGCAACTTCTATATGTGGCAGTATCTTTGTCGATATTGGCAGTGTTTGCAACAGTACACAAAAGATCAGTCCTTGAACTGGCGTTTTTTGTGCTGGTTATGATCGTTGTGAATATTTGTTAGCGGATAGCGATAAAATAAAAGCAATAAGCTGTTGCCTGCCCATAAACACAGCCCCGTATATTTGAGCGGGGCTATTTTATTTTTTAGTTTCGGGTGTCTTGCTGGAGAAATATGCTCTATTTCTTCCAAGATTTTTTGCTTTGTACATGGCGTCATCAGCCTTAGCCATAATTTGCATTGTGTTCATATTCTCTTCAAAGGTGGCAAATCCCATACTGATAGTGACTTGATGTAGACCGGAGCGGTCGATAGTCGTGTCTTGAGGGTCGATTTCAATTATTTCTGCTTGTTCATTATTAATCTTGCGAATATGGATACGATTAATCTTGTCGAATACAGTTGTTACGTATTCGTCAATTCGGTTACGATCTACACCATTGAATGCAACCAAGAATTCATCACCAGAGCGATGAGCAGCGATGTCGTCGGTGCTTTGGCGCATGTTTGAGCTGAGGATTGTGCCGATGCGACGGATTACATCATCTGCCGTGCTGTGTCCGTATGTATCATTGATAGTCTTGAGTTTGTCCATGTCGAGAAAGCCGACAGTTAACTTGTCGCCAGGACGCGTCTTGATCTCGGCATCAAGCCAGTTCTCAAAAGCCTTAAGATTGGGCATACCAGTAAGAGGGCTTATGAGTTTTTCGCGTTTGAGCCTCTCCTCGCTGTCGAGCTTTTGCGCAAGTAACTGTTGCATATCTTCGCTATGTGCACGAAAGATTGCTCTGTCTGTGCCTGATGGCTCGGGGGTGTTTGTCGATTGTTCAGGCGAAGATGTTTCTATCCCCTCAGGAAATTCATTTTGAATGATTTTCATAAACGCAGCATTGACTTCATGCCTTTTGATTTCTTCAAATTTTTCTTGGTTGGTTGGTTCGAATGCTTCTGTCATATTTGTTTTTATGGGTTTATGAATTTATATTAACATAAGCTTGTTAAAAAATCAATATTAATGTTTAAGAAAATGTGTACTTTGTATTGCGTTCAAGAGTGAAGTGGACAAAAGAACCTCTTAGATGTATTTGAAAATAGTGCGTTTTTATGATAGGGTAGTAGACATTCTGCATTAGAGGTGGATGCGGTCAGAATTGTACCTTCAAAATGTTTAGGAGTTCTCATGGGCGAGAACGACAATCGAGATATAGAAAACGAAGAACTGCGCACGCGGCTCCTGAGACTTCAGGAACTCGAAGCGGAAGTTGAGCTTCTCCAAGGTGAGAATACGAAACTCTCGGGTCAAAATACACGCCTTACGGAGACACTGCAGACTGCAAAGCAGCAGTTGATGCAGATTCGTGAAGAGATCGAACGGCTCGGGAATCCACCGAGCGGGTATGGCGTATTTTTGAATCGCAACGATGACGATACTGTCGACGTGTATACGTCTGGCAGGAAGATGCGCGTCCAAGTGGTTCCGAATATCGATATGGACGAGCTACTTGCTGGTCAGTCAGTGCAATTAAATGAAGCAATGACAGTTATCGGCGTCGGACCGTTTAATCGTGTTGGTGAGTTGTGCACGCTGAGGGAAGTCATCCACGAAGATGTGGCGACTGATGAGCCTCCTCGTGCGATTATCGTTGCCAACAACGATCAGGAACAAATCGTCTGGATTGCTGCATCGTTGAATCATGCTGCACTAAAGGCGGGCGACACATTGCTGGTCAATACCAAAGAGGGTTTTGTATTCGAAAAAGTGCACAAGCCTGAAGCTGAGCAGCTGGTTCTGGAAGAAGTTCCCGATATCAGCTACGAAGACGTAGGTGGTTTGAGCGCACAGATCGAACAGATACGAGACGCGGTCGAGCTTCCGTATTTGTATGCCGATTTGTTCGCAGAGTACAAGTTGCGGCCTCCAAAAGGCGTGCTTTTGTACGGGCCTCCTGGCTGCGGTAAGACAATGATCGCAAAAGCGGTCGCAAATTCACTTGCCAAGAAGGTTCAGGAGCGTACCGGTGGCAAGAGTGGCCGGGCATTTTTCCTGAATATCAAGGGTCCGGAGCTTCTCAATAAGTATGTTGGCGAGACCGAGCGGCATATCCGTGAAATCTTCCAGCGTGCACGCGAGAAAGCGTCTGAAGGCATGCCGGTGATTGTGTTTTTCGATGAGATGGAATCGCTGTTCCGCACGCGTGGATCAGGAATTTCATCTGACATGGAAAGTACAGTCGTCCCGCAGCTGCTTAGCGAGATTGATGGTGTCGAAGGGTTGGAGAATGTGCTGGTTATCGGTGCATCCAACCGTGAAGACATGATCGATCCTGCGGTCCTTCGTCCAGGGCGTCTTGATGTGAAGATTAAGGTCGAGCGTCCGGATATGGAAGCAGCCGCGGATATCTTCTCGAAATACCTCACTGCTGATTTGCCGATTAGCCCTGATGACCTTGCTGAATTTGGCGGCGACGCCGCGGCATGTATCAAGGGGATGATTCAGCGTACGGTGTCGCGTATGTATTCAGAAAGCGATGAAAATCGTTTCCTCGAAGTGACATACGCGAATGGCGATAAAGAAGTTTTGTACTTTAAGGACTTCAATTCGGGAGCAATGACCGAAAATATCGTCAGCCGCGCCAAGAAGTACGCGATCAAGGAATCGATCGGTACTGGTCAGCGTGGTATACGCATTCAACACCTCATGAATGCGATTGTCGATGAATTCGCCGAGAACGAAGACTTGCCAAATACGACAAACCCAGATGATTGGGCTCGTATATCTGGCAAGAAGGGCGAGCGGATTGTATATATCCGTACGCTTATCACTGGCGAAAAGAGTCAAAGTGGTGGTCGAAATATCGAAACCGTCGATGACTTTAAGCCAGGTTTTGGACAGTACCTGTAAAACATTCGGGTGTCCATAACAAACACAACCCCAGCGCTTGAACATAGTATGTTCTGGAGCTGGGGTTTTTCTTGTGTGTAAATTGTGTAGAGTATGACTCTTATGCTATGATTACAATAGTAAGACTAGGTAAGTGGAGAATAGACATGGAAGAGGGACCGTTTCGTATGCCGAGGCCGGCTGGCGGCGCAGCAAAGAAGCCAGAGCCAGAGGTGCGACCAAAGCAAGAGCCGCAGCATGAAGCGAAAGAGACACCGAAGTCGGCGCAGACTGTGCAGCATAAGCCTGTTGTACCTACTAATCATGTCAACAAAGTGCCGAAGAAAAAGTCTCTGAGTCCAACTTTATCTTTGCAGAAGTTTATCTTGCCAGTATTGGTCACAGTGTTTGTCGGCGTGTTTGCTGTCGTCGCTTGGATGGGTCTATCGAGTATGCAGAACAATTCTAGCGCCATAGACACGTCAAAATATCAGGCGGTATTCCTGACAAACGGTCAAGTGTATTTCGGCAAGCTTCAGTCGTACGATTCGGAGTATATGAAGCTAACAGATATATTCTATTTGCAGACAAACTCCGGTGATAATACCGATTCTAAGAATCCACAAAAAACTACATCTGATAATGGTGATGTACGACTTGTGAAGTTAGGTGATGAGATACACGGCCCTGAGGATCAAATGGTTATTTCTAAAGATCAGATGTTGTTTTATGAAAATCTGAAACCAAAGGGTAAAGTTGCTCAGTCAATAGACGAATTTAAGAAGAAATAAACCAACCAAAAACCACCCTACATACTTGGGTGGTTTTTGGTTGTATTAGAATTTTGGTACGCGACTGTCACTGATACTGTTGAGCTTGTATACGTATTCAGCCCACTTGTTTGAATCAATTTTCTTTTTTGACTTGATGAGTATCAGGAGGTCAAATTTGGTCAAAATGGCAGACTGAGGACCCTTGGTAGACGTGCCGACGTAAATCGTGGTGTCACCTGCGGTGATCTTTTCGTTGGCAGCGTAGCTTTCGGCTAGATCAGATATTTTTCCTGCTGGGTCCGACTTGAATGAATCAGGTAGCGGCTGCTGACTGACGTCTATGTGTACACCATCGAGCTTGTCGCTAAAGGCAAATACAGGTTCGCTCTTGGGTGGACTGACGCGTCTCCAGCCACCGAGCTTTTCGATAGTCTTGTCTACGGGGAGAATTGTTTCGTATTGTGGGGTTACTACAGTCTCTTCTGGTTCGCCACCTGTCGAATATTGTGCACCAACGAAGATAGCAAGACTAAACATGCCGCTCGCTGCAAGGATTATAATGATCGCTATTGCTCTTTGGTGTTTTTTGAATTTGTTTAACGAAACTTCTGTCATGTAGTGTGTGGGAGTATGCCCGTCCGATGCTTGTTGTTTGGACGTATTTTAGCATAAAAAGTATAGCGAGCCAATTATACAGATTATATACACTAGTGATTACTTGTTATGGAATGTGAAGTTGAGGTCGCTTACGTAGGCATTTGCATCATTCAGTGATGATAGTGTTATCTTGAAGACGATACTGTTTCCTGCGGCGAATGAACATGATGATGGTTCGGAGCCACCGCTAGCGGTACCTGTTTGCCAAGTAGTCTGTGACCCTGTGGATACTGATATTGATGAACCACAGGCGGTGAGTCCGCTCGTAGTGTTTTTGTAAATCTGGTACGCGACGCTCGCATCGCTGCTATCAGTTCGCCCCTTGAGCGTCGTTGAGCCAGAGACGAAGTTGTCAAATGTTGTCGGTAGTTTGTAGGTGACATATATATCCTTGGTTTGTGCGGAGCCTTCTGCGGACGTCCAGCTGTAGAGATTATATGTTTCGTTGGTGCCACAAATAGTTGGTTGTGACGAGGTGCCGTCGTTGATATCGAGCGTGTCAGAACAGAAATCCGATGAAAGCGTACCGATATCGGTGCCATGGGTAACGGCATTGGCGTATTCGGGACTGATTGTGATGAAATTGTCTGGCCTGTCACCACATGAGCCCCATCCGTTTTGTTCGTAGCACTGGATTTTACCTTTAGTTGTGTCGTAGTACATGCTGCCGAGTAAAGCATTATTGCCGACATCGGCAGGTGCCTTCGCACTTTTGCCGAGTGTCAGGTATGTTGGGTTGCCGCTGTCATCACTGCCACCAACCTGGATATTGGATGACGTGGTTGCCCGTGATAGTGAAAGGTCATCAATGTAGAATGTTCCAGTATCGCTTGTTGGTGTAATGAGGAGACGGTTATTGCTTGTGATGCCAGATGAAGGTGCGGAGAAACTACAGCTGACGTTGGTCCATGCGGATGATGTTGCCGAAATGCTATCTGTACATAGTGTCCACGATGGATACGAATGTTCGCCATCGGGCAGATAATAAGCTGCAAGGCTTGAGAAGCTACTGCTATCGGCGCGTACCTTAAACGATATGTTATAGGTAACGCCACTGGTAAGTTTCGCGCTTAGTTTGTTGCGAGCACCAGTCCAGGCATTCTGGACTTCAACTTTCACTGATGCGTTGCCTGTGGCAATGTTGTTGCCGGCTGTTGTGTAGCGGCTGACTGTAGTATCCCACCAGCCTGCACCGCCAACATCTATACCGCTATTGGTCCAAGTGTCTGTGGGGAATTCACTGTCTGATCCACCGGCAGTCTCAGCACCTCCATCTGTAGCTAGCTCTACCGCAGTCAGGCTATTAACCGAAAGAAGCGGGGCTGCTCCAGAAGATTGGACAGACAGTATTGTGTTGCTGGACGGGCTTGTATTACTGTCCTTAATAACGAGACCGTCGCCACTTGTGTTGTTGTTGACAAGAATCTCTGCCACGCCTGTACTTTGCACAGAGTTATTGTACGCTGACTGCAGCGATCCAGTACCGGCAGATCCGGCAGCTGTCCATACACTTCCACTCCAAATCATGGTCACAGAGGTGTTTTGTTGTAGTGGAATAGACTGTTCAACACCGGCGCCATCCCCAACATTTGCTAGCAACATGAAGTCATTCGAACCATTGGCAGCCGTGACGTAGAGGATGCGTCCTGCAGCTCCACTTCCCAGAGATGGATCAACGAGAGTGAAGTCGACGTTGTCTGCCGTGGCGTTCAGGGTAACTACACCGAACCCATCGACGTTTGTTTGAGATACGTTGGCATCTACTGAAGCCGACTGAGTCGACGCTGTTGTGAAAGTTGGCGTATTGATAACGACAAGTCCCTTTGATCCTGTTCCCGATCCACTACCGCTAGATAAGTATAAGTTACCCCCGTCTGCGTTACCGCTAGTGGCGGATCCCGCGAGTAGTGTTAGTGAACCCCCCTGCGTGTTAGATGTCGTGCTACTGGTACCTTGGATAGTAAAGCTGCTTGCTGTCGAAGCTTGGCCACTCGTATCTGCGTTACCTACATATAATGTATTGCCGGTATTTGAGAAACGTGCGCGCTGAGTTCCGTTGGTTGTAATAGTGGTGTCATATTTTGATTGAATAGAGGTTGTTCCGCCAGACGCGCCACTGCCGGCGCCGATTATAATATCTGTTGAAGTACCCGAGGAGTTATTGCCGACCCAAATAGTCTGATTAGCGGCTGGGCTAGTGCTACCAACTTGGATGAATCGTGTAGTCCCAGAGCCTAGATACAATCTTCCATCTAAGCCTGCCCCTGTCTTTGCTCCACCATTGATAATAACGTCGCCACCATTAGCGTTTGTACCACCTGCACTACCTCCATATAGGGATAAGTCACCTCCGATACTTCCTGAGCCGCTTCCGCCGTATCCTCCTGCTATATATAGAGCGCTACCTGCCGTGTCGGCACCTGCAGTAGCGACATAGAGAGAACGGGTGCCGGTATTGCCTAGTTCGATATCTCCACCGTTTGTGAGTTTAAAGACGTTAGTTCCCGAATGTTGCAGTTCTACGAGATTTCCCGTACCTGTTTTGTTGATGAAGAGGCTTGATGCATTGCCACTGTCTTCTTGCACTCCTTGGCCTAGTTGGATGAAGTTGCCAGCTGTCTTACCACCGAGTTGACCGGCGTTCATGGCGTATGGTGTAGAAGTGATTCGTTTCATCGGGAGCATCTCGCCGTCGGCAACACATGGCGCGGAGTTGAATGATGTACAGGCGGTTGCAGAGCCTGCGATATTCATCGAGAGCCAGAGGGTATCTTGGTTCCAGTCGACACTTGATCCGAATGCAGTAACCGAACCAAGATTGACAGAGAAGAAGCCGTTGGTTACTTGGACACCACTAGTGCCTCCGTTGTTAATACGGGTCTCGGTCCACTTGAGGGTGCCTCCAGGGTTGCCAGCAGATGTACCGGCACCATCCTGATAGATCTTGAACTGCATGTTGTAATAGCCGTCTGCAACAACTGCGCCGCTTGCGGTCATTAGTCGCCCTGAGTAGCTAAGAGTTTGATTGATGCCAGCCGTCGCGTGTGAAACAGTACCAAATAAAAGCGTTGTTATTAAAGCAACACATAGAGCGATAAGCCCTGCATTTCGCAGTGCATAGCGCTGTTTAAGAATAGTGTTAGGTTTGCACCACACAGTCATTTTGGTATTGATTTTGACTCTTTTTACACCGGTAGAGGCGTAGAAATTGTTTATTTCACTGTGACGTGTGGTGGGCCATCAAAGCTTGTATTTATTTTACCACAAGCTCCTTGAGGTGACAATAATTTATGACCCCCGAAAATTATTTGGGCGTATGGTTGACAAGAAAAATGTTCGGTTTTGGACGAAAAAAATGATGAAAAAATCAAAAAATCTGTCAAAAAGCAGCACGATCTGCTGTCGAGATAACGTACTGATTTTGGTATTTTGGGGTACTCTGGTGGTTGCGATATCTCACGTCTTTTTCTCACATGTAAACTTACTTACTCATGCACAATCTCTTGCGTTTGTGCTCATGTATTGCTACCATGAGCGGTATGAAGCTATCAAGAGAGGGAGCGGTAGGTAATTTGCGCGTGTTTTTTGGAGACTCGGAGTCGGATTATGTATCGGTTGACGATATCTACAAAAACGCAGGGCGAAGTGACTATTCACTAGAGAGTAATCGGAAGTGGCTCTACAATCGGCTGACATTGATCAGGCCATATGGTCTGTACGAAAAAGTGAATGGTGTACAGAATGGTGTGCGCGTGACGCAGGGTCTGGCGCTGACAAAGCAGGGACGTGAGGCGCTACATGGCAGCAGCTCTCATACTAGAGGAGGTGATATAAGAGAACGTGCTGTAGCTCAGCAGGATGTGAGCGTTGTTTCAGTGCAACGAGATATCGATATCTTGCGAAATATGTACCCAGAATTTGAGTTTGTATTTGATGTGCATTTCAAGAATCGTGACGCTTGATTGTGAAGTGGCATGAAAAGTGATAGAAGTCATGTCGCTTATGGTACAATTAACATTAGTGAATAATAGGGATTTTGGGAGCACGGAAAAACGGTGAAATTATCGCGAATTATCATCAGTACTGCACTCGTTTTTGGAGTGATTGTTTCATCTGGTGCCTCGGTCCTTGGAATTAGTCTTGGCGGTGGAAGCGTGCAGGGGTATTCTGCCGACAAGCCGCTTGATACTGGGACGATTGTGCAGCTTGATAGCAGCAGGAAGAGTGGCGTGAAGGTTACATCGAAATCGCAACTGCAGAATATGTTTGGAGTGACGGTTGATCGCAATATTTTGCCCGTAACAATCTCGAGCGAGAGCCTTAAGAACGAGGTTTTTGTCGCCGTATCTGGTACATACAACGTTCTTGTTAGTACTCAGGCAGGTGAGATAGCTGTCGGTGATTTTGTGACACTGTCATCTATAGATGGCGTCGCGATGAAGGCGGGCACAAAAGAGAAGACTGTGTTTGGTCGTGCTGTCGGGGCATTTGACGGTAAGAAATCCGTACTAGGTACGTCAACCTTGAAGGATGCGACTAGCAATAAGACACAGAACGTCGTGTTAGGCTCTATACCCGTGACTATTGATATCAAGAGAAATCCAAATATTCAAAGCACCAAGGCTGATCTACCTAGTTTTTTGCAGAGAATTGGCCAGCAGATTGCTGAGAAAGAAGTCAGCCCAATTCGAATTTATTTAAGTATGGCGATTTCTGCAATTAGTATTATTGCGGCACTTGCGATGCTGTATGCAGGTGTGCGCAATAGTGTCATATCTATTGGACGTAATCCTATGTCAAAGAAATCGATTTTTCGGGCACTAATCGAAGTGATTTTGACGAGTTTGTTGATTTTAATAATTGGCCTATTTGCGGTATATTTACTACTAAGGTTATGATGGGTAAAAAGGTGGGTAAATGGGAATATTAAAACGCAAACAGGATCCTCAGAGAAGGCCTCCGATAGATGAAAATTCTGACGGTGTTCAGCACTTTTTTGATGGGTATTTCATGGAGTTGCGTGAGCGTGGCCGTACTTATTTTGCCAAGATAGTCGAAGAAAATGCTGCCCATTTTAGAGACGACCTAAACGTTACGATCGGCAAGGTCAATGAGGAGATCAAGAGTCATCTGACCGAGCGAGTCGATGAGCAGATTGCTGAAAATGGCAAGATTATGAAAGATGCTCAAGAGGCGGCCCTGGAGGCATTGAATCGAGGTATTCAAGATTTTCAAACCCAGCAAAAACAACTCAACACTGCCCTGCAGCAAAATATTACGACGCAACAATCTGCAATCGGGACGATGTTTGAGGACAACAAGACGCAGATTGACGCGATGAAATCAGCACAGGCTACGGCACTTCAGACGCTGAACGCAACAGTTGCTACGTTGCAAGAACAACAACAGCAACTTATTGATGCTTTGCAAAAAAATATTGCAAACCAAGAGGCGATGATTATCGGTGCATTTGAGCAGAATATGGCCCAGGTCGTAGAGCACTATTTGTTAGGCGCACTGAGTGATCAATTTGATCTCAAGGCACAGCTCCCATCGATTATTCAGCAGATGGAGCAAAACAAACAAGAGATGATGGATGATATGAAATTATGACAGACGCACCTAATGCTCCACAGTCTGGATTTGTTTTACCAAAGAGTTTGGTGACAAGGATTGATTTGTCTCGTTTGATCAGGGAAATTGAGTCTGTCGACAATCAGCTCAACGAGGCGCGAATTCGGGCAGGTGATGGTGCGGAAGTGAAGTCGCCTTCCCTATCTGGGCAGCTTGAAGAGTTTTTGACACTTAATCAGTTGCAGTTGGGGACGAGTCAGCAATTTGCGGAATTGATAAAGTCACTTCGGACTCTTAAGGACAAGGCGCCAGTTGTTCATCTCACCTTTGCCGTAACTGCCGATGTCGAAAGTTTGCAGTGGATTGCAGATTGGGTCCGACGAGAAATGCATCCACAAGCACTGATATCCGTTGGATTGCAGCCTTCGCTTGTTGCTGGTGTGTATGTCCGAACTCCGAATCATGTCCACGACTTTAGTTTGAAGGGTGTACTGAAGAAGAATCGTGGCTTACTCGTGAAGGAACTGGAGGTGCTACGTGGAGCACGGTAAGAAATTCCAGGAATTAGTCGATAAGCAAAATCCAGTCGGAGAAATTATCGGTATTGATTCCTTCATGGTGAGTATTCGAGGACTGCAGCCAACCAACGTGCATGCAACTGTACGATTTGAGGATGACACAAGAGGGTATGTCCATCAGATTTTTGAGGATCACGTTGTGGTAATGAAGCTCGATCCTTCGCCGCTATATGTTGGTGCGGTATGTGTGATTGAGTCAAACGATATTATGACGCCGGTCGGCAAGAATTTTATCGGGCGAGTCGTGAATGTATTTGGTGAGCCGATTGACGGCAAGGGCGCGATCACGGCTGATCAAGAATGGGACGTATTTCATGGAGCGCCGATGTTGTATGAGCGAGAACTTCTCGATACGCCCGTCGAGACAGGTGTGACGATTCTTGATTTGGAATATTCACTAGCTCGCGGTCAGCGTATGGCAATGCTAGGCGACAGCAAGGTGGGTAAGACTGCGCTCGCAGCGCAGGTCGCAATTAATCAAAAAAATACTGACATTACAGTGATATATGTCCTGATCGCGAAGCGTCAACATGATGTTGCCGAACTTGTGAGCAATCTGGAGAAGAATGATGCCCTGAAGAAGGCGGTTGTTGTCGTGACGAACTCATTCGAATCACTCATACTAACCTATTTGGTTCCGTATGTTGGTGCAGCACACGGAGAATACTTCTGGCACCAGCTAAATATGGATACACTTGTCATATATGATGACCTGACGGCACATGCTCAGGCATATCGCGAAATCTCGCTGATTGCGGGCGTGTCTCCTGGCCGAGACTCGTATCCGGGAGATATGTTCTATACACACTCTAGCTTGCTTGAGCGCGGTGGTAAGACCGAATCAAACCATGCAAGTCAGACATTGATACCTATCGTCTATGCTCCGGGTGCGGATATTACGGCCTACTTACCTACTAATATCATGTCAATTACAGATGGTCAGTGGATTTTGGATGGCAAGATATTCAAGGACACTATGCGACCCGCAGTGAGTACCGGACTTTCGGTGACGCGTGTCGGTGGAGTCGGTCAGAATAAGCGCCAGAAAGCGCTGGCCGATCAGCTCAACCGCACATTGTCTGGCTATCGTACAGCCGAGGAATATGCACACTTTGGCACGGAGCTAAGCCCACAAGCACAATCGGATTATGACAAAGGTAAGGTGTTATTTAAATTAATGAATCAAGGGATTGGTGAAAATTATAGCTACGCCGAGCAGCAATTTTTAATGACCATCGTACTCGATAGTAAGCCAGAGGAAATTATTGATGTCGATGCACTGAAGGCTAAGGTGCACGAATATGCTCCGAAATTAAAGGAGGACAACAAGACACTAGAAGGAAACTTCGACGAGCTGTGTGCTGCACTAAAGGCAGAGGTCACTACAATAGATGAGTTGAAAAAAGCAGCGATTGAAAAGGCGGCTGCGATTGAGGCAGAGAAAAAGCGTCAGTCGGAAGAGGCGGCTGCAGCGGCTGAGGCAGAGAAGGCGCCATCGAAAAAGGACGCTCCCGCTGAGGAGAAG
>JAGQNH010000141.1 GCA_020428185.1 Candidatus Saccharimonadota bacterium
GGCACATCATTGGGATGTCGCCAAGTGGTAAGGCACCAGGTTTTGGTCCTGGCATTCGGGGGTTCGAATCCCTCCATCCCAGCCAGGAATGAGTTCTTGATCCCTATGCATGAATCAAATAGAAGTCCGAGGCCTACAGTCTTCGGATTTTTTCTTTAGCGGGTGCTATGATGACATATATGAGTACTCCAACTACTGCCGTAGATCGATATATCAGCAACTACACAGGCGACGCCCGACAACGGCTCGAACAAATGCGCATACTTATAAAAAGTGAAGTTCCCGATGCAGTCGAAAGCATATCGTATGGACTCGTCGGCTATAAACTCCACGACAAGCCACTGGTATATTTTGGTGGCTTTCCAAAACACACTGGATTTTATGCGACACCAAACGGACACGAAATGTTCAAACAAGATTTTGCCCAGTACAAACAGGGCAAGGGCTCTGTGCAATTTCCGCTCGTCCAGCCTTTGCCACTTGATCTGGTTCGACGTGTCGTACAGTATCGCAAAGCAACTATCGAACACAACTTCGAATAAAACATATAACTTCACGCATGGCTAATTAGTTGCCATTCCTAGCCATCAGTCCTATACTGACAACTAAGGTATTCATAAGCATGAACGGTGACGTCCCATACAAAGCCCACGAATACGGGAACGGCAACAGCGTAGAGGCAGTTGCACTCGTAGCAGGGTTTGCGGGGTCAGTAAAGGATCTCGAACAGGCCGCAATAGATCTTGCAAGCACGGGCAGAGATGCAGTCGTGTACACATACGACAAACAAATATTGCTTGCCGGCGAAAGCCATCTACTACCAGAATTTATCGAGACACTACATAAGGATTTTGAGACGCGATCAGCCGATCATATACTCCGCCGCTATGGCGGAGTAAGTTTAGGTGGAGCAATCGCAGCGGGCATGCAAAAAAAAGATGAGAATCCCAGACACGGACTATACGCGGCTACCGGAATCAACGCCGCTGAATTAGTCATGCAACATCAATTATTTCGAGCAGTTATTCTAGCCGTTCATAAAGTCGATATTCGAAAAGCATTTGAAAAAACCGGCCATACTATCCATGATCTGCGAGAAAAATGGCAATACCTACACACTGCGCCAACGAGCGGCTTAACTATCGCGCTAGGCGGTCTCGACTATATCGTCCAGAAACGAAAAATTTCCCGAGAACTCAATGAATGGCACAAGACAAATAACAACATACATGTCATACACAAGCCATGGTTGGGTCACACGGGCACGATCAAATGGTACAACTCGCATATCACCGAACTACTCGATACCGATCCAAACCGTTACCAGAAATAAGGCTAGACGTTTCTGCTCTGGATAGGTACAATGCAACTAACCTTATGACGGCAGAAAAACACCCAAGGCCACATTTGACCGAACACGACATTCCTCTCAATGATGAGCAACTTCGGATGCGAGAGAGCTGGATGATGGAGGTAGGGAATTGGAGAGATGACCATTCAATACCATCCGTAGGCGAACATTATCGCTACATGTGGAAATGGGATTCACTCAAAGCAGCAGTCATCAATGCTCGGCGAAACGCACCAAAACGCGCTGCAACAGAACTCATGACACTCGAAAAATACCGCGACCGACGAACTGGCTTCATGCCAAATAAAATTTTCGCCACAGCAAATCACAAAACATGGCGAGATTACCCTGAAGCCTGGAACTTTAATAACAATAAAGTCGGCACAAGTTACTCTCAACCGCCACTAGAAGCATGGGCCGCTCTCGAAACATACGAAAGCTTCGTGCGAATAGGACAAAAAGAGCGCGGACTGCATTTTCTCGAGCGGATATACGGCATGGCAGAGGAGGGTAACTACCTTGGGCTTCAAGGTGAACATGCGTACTTCATCAACCATCGCCAAAACAGTCCAGATGACAGGCTTATCGGTATCGTTCATCCAAATGAAACAGGCAGAGATAGCGATGAAGCAAACAAACCGTGGCAAAAATGTGCAGCAAAAAGTGGTCAACTCGCTGTACGAGAATGGTTGCATATGCAAAAACTCGGCTGGGATCTCGGTAGACGAGGACGCGATGACCAAAAACACAGGATAGACTGGATACCCGAACAAGTTCGCGGTACATACTGGGTAAACGACGTCATGTTTAATGCAATGCACGCAAACAATTTGCGACACATGGCGCATATTGCAGAGATTTTGTCTTTGCACATGCCCACCAGCTGGAGTCAGGATATCTATATCGACGATAGCGCAAAATACCATCAAATTGCAAACAACGTCGAAGAGGCTATACTCACAAAAATGTGGGATAAAGACACTGGATTTTTTTACAATCTGGATAAAAATGGCGAAAAAATCCCAGTACCATCAATCACGGGACTTTTTCCACTCATGCTCGAAGGTATACGTACCAATCAACTGGCATCACTACTAGACAAGCTAGAAAGCCCAGACTGGTTTGCCACACCGTACCCAATACCAACTCATGCAGTATGTAGCGAACATTTTGATCCCGACCCTGAATGGTTCAAGGGTACATTCACGCCACAGTGGAGTGGCCCCGTATGGATCGATACAAACCAAATGCTCGTCGAAGAAGGACTCGTGCCACGCATTGAAGACTTATCACACTACGAGTCCGCTAGCGGCGAAAGGCGACTTGCTCGACGCGCTCTCGTACTATCCGGAGTTATCCGCGACAAGACAAAGGAACTACTCGCAAACAATACAAAGACCATGG
>JAGQNH010000027.1 GCA_020428185.1 Candidatus Saccharimonadota bacterium
CGTTCATCCTGAGCCAGGATCAAACTCTCCATAAAAATGATACTTATAGTGTATCAGACTCAAATAAACTGACGATGATATATTGCACAACTAAATTGTCAATGTACAGAAACCATCTGTTCAACTCGCATTCGTTGTTGGGTATCGCCCTGTGTCTCTCAAAACAGACTGGCGACCAGACTGTTAATCATCATACCCCTAAAAAGCGGCCACGTCAAGAGATTTTTTCATTTATCTTGTTATAAAGAAAATTGCCAAGCCGACAGCCAGCCCTAACAGTGCTCCGGCAGCCACTTCAAGTGGCTCATGACCCTTTGCTGCTCGGGGTAAACGCACGCTACTCTTCTGCTCTTTTATTAACGATCGTATCGCCACGCCCTGCTCGCCTGTTGAGCGACGTACCATGACGGCATCATACATTACAATGGCCGCCATCAATGTAGCTAGAGCAAACAATCCCGTCTCAATACCGCCTTCTAGTCCTATAACAGTCAACAGTGCCACGACCGCAGCGCTGTGGCTACTAGGCATACTGCCAGATGCATATAATTGTCTAAAATTAACGGTATTTTGATTCTTTACACGATCAATAAATACCTTACTTAACTGTGCAATAATCCAGGCGGAACCAATAGCGAGTAAATAAGGAGAAAGCATCGCCTACCCTTCTGCCTCCTCGGTGTCCTCTTCGGCGCTTTTCTCGGGCATAATGCCAAGTGATGATACAGCATCTCCGTCACCAAGCTTCATAATACGCACACCCTGCGTTGTTCGTCCAAGCGTTGGAATATCCTTCAGACCTACGCGAATCGTTTGACCCTTATTAGAGATCATCAAAACCTCACTCGCATCTTCTTCCAACGTTCGTACGTCAATAATAGGACCGGTCTTTGCTGTCACTACCGCCGCCTTTATGCCAATACCACCGCGTTTATGCGCTGGAAAATTGGATACTCTTGTAGCTTTTCCATAGCCATTCTGACTAACAACCAGCAGGCTTCTCTCGTCATTCGAGACAATATCCATTCCAACCACACTATCGTTCGGACGCAATCTAACACCACGAACACCACGCGCTGCCCTGCCCATTGGTCGTGCATCTTTTTCATTAAATCGAATTGCCTGGCCGGCGGATGTAGAAATTATTACATCGTTATCACCGGTTGTTTTCTGGATCCATTTCAATTCATCTGAATCATCAAGCTTAATAGCTATTAAGCCATTTGTTCGAATATTCGCATAATCCTTAAGGGGTGTCTTCTTCACCGTACCCTTACTTGTGGCCATAAATAAGTAGCCGTCATCCTTCGCATCCTTCTCGTGTCGGATAATTGATGTAATTTTCTCTTCAGGTTGAAGCTGTAGCAAATTAACAACCGCCACACCCTTCGCCGCCAAGCTCGCAGCAGGTACTTCGTACGCTTTCAGTCTAAAAACACGACCCTTGTTCGTAAAGAACAGCAAAAAGTCATGCGTACTAGCCGGTATGAGCTGTGCGATGATATCCTCTTCCTTGGTTGTCATACCACGTTTACCCTTACCACCCCTGCCCTGACGCTTGTAATCAGCAATCTGTGAACGTTTGATGTAGTTTGCTGATGTAAGAGTTACAACTACTTGTTCGTCTGGAACAAGATCTTCATCACTCATTTTGCCTAGCTCTTGTGGAATGATCTTCGTTCGGCGTTCATCAGCATACTGTTCTTTGATTTTAAGCAGTTCATCCTTGATAATCTTGAGTATCTTCTTCTCGTCAGCGAGAATTCCCTCAAGCTTGGTTATTAACTTCATAAGTTCAGCTAACTCGTCCTCAACTTTTTGTCGTTCTAGACCCGTAAGAGCCCGTAGCTGCATAGCCAAAATAGCCTTAG
>JAGQNH010000028.1 GCA_020428185.1 Candidatus Saccharimonadota bacterium
TCTTGGGCCAAACGCTCGGTATCGAGCATGAGACCATCCATATCAAAAATAATTGCCTGGAGTATCATCGTAGATTGTGTCATATTCGTCATTCGAAATAAGCCCCTATATCCGCTATCTTATCAGACAAACAAACGTTGACGAAATTGGGCTGCCGGATCGGCTACAGATTAGTTACTAATAATATTGAACTGAGGAACACCATATGACAGGTATTACACTTGCAAATCAGCAGATACGGCTCACCGTTGATCCCGATCAAGGTGTTAACATACTGGCCGGCTATGTTCAGCGACGGGGGCAGTGGCTGCCCTTTATGCCCGATGTTACTACAGGCAACAGTGACCTAAAAGCCAGCAGTTTTCTTTTAATTCCTTATTCCAATCGGATTGAGAATGGTTACTTTACCTTTCAGGGCAAAGAGTATCAGTTGGCAAACGGGGCACGCCACGCAAGCCATGGTGATGTGCGTGGGCGCTCCTGGCAAGTTGTCGAGCAGAGCCACACGCGAATCGATTGTGCGTTTGACTCACAAAACTTTTCCGACATCAACTGGCCATGGCCTTTTACTGCAACTGCGCACTATACGCTGGAAGACAATTGTCTGCGTTCTGAGCTGAGCGTGACCAATCAGGGCGAGAGTGCCATGCCGGCTGGGCTTGGCTGGCACCCTTATTACAACCGCACATTGACGCGTGTTGGTGAGCCGATTCTTGTGCAGTATAACGTCACAAGCGTCTATCCCGATGCGAATGATAATCGCATTCCCTCTGGTCCGCCGCAACCGCTGGCTCCTCAAGATTTTCGGACGGAGCGAGAATTGATGCCTGATAACTTTATTGATGCCTGTTTTTATGGCTATGATGGCAAAGCGACAATTGCTTGGCCGGAGAGTGGTGTGCAGCTTCATTACGAGACGTCGGCAAATTGTGGGCACTTCATCTTCTACAATCCACCGAAGCCATACTTTGCCGCTGAGCCGGTCACCAATGCAAATAATGGCGTCAATCTGCTGGCAAATGGTGATTCGACGAGTGGCATTCAAATTTTGGAGCCGGGAGCAACGTTGCGTGCCCACTTTACGGTAACTGTAGAGAGTGAGGCATAGAAGTGACCGCACACTGTTTATACTCCGCCTCTCATCACAACCGCAATAGAGGTCGGTAGCTACTTGAGCTATTTACAAGTATAGCTTGCCCCGTAACTTCAAAAACAGCATGTCGTCTTATCTGTAGCTACAGATAAGACGACATGCTGTTTTTATTTTCAGATAACATTGTTCAATTAAATATTGCTTACAGCATTGCAAGGAACAAAGTATATATATATATCGTATAATATACGTACAGGAATTGCCGATTTAGACCGATTATACAGATATAGGAAACGTGCAATTTGGCAAAGTCGTTCCAACAAATAGCACCATCAGGCTCAATAATTTGGCTCATCATAGTCGGTCAAACGCTATAGAACTCAAGTAACGCTGAAACAACGTAGGATCAATGCATTTTTGACAAGATGGTAAGCAACAAATATCACTGTCGTCCTTTCTGAATTTGCTCGTTTGGTCAATGTGAATCACAAGATTCGCTTGCTCAGAAATGGAAAACATTCTATGCGTAGGATTTACATACCCCAAGAACCATCTATGTTGATGACTTATAATAAGTCCGAATTGATTGCTGCCACCTTGCGCTACAGCTTGATTCTGCTCGTTGTCGCAACCGTATTCGGCTATTTATTTAGCATCGCACC
>JAGQNH010000029.1 GCA_020428185.1 Candidatus Saccharimonadota bacterium
CTTTTAAGCAGGGTGTCGTGGGTTCAAGCCCCACTGGTCCCTCCAAGCAAATAGCCGATCGTCTGATCGGCTTTTTGCTTGTATATTGTAAAATATTATTTTGATTGTATAATATATAAACAAGAATTATGGAGCGTCGATATACACCATCTCGCAAACTTCAATCTATCGTCACGTTAGGCGTACTTGGATGTGCTCTCGTCTCCAACGACAACCAATCGACACATAATCAAACATTCGAAACAGCTACAACTACCGAAATAGTTGCGGCCGCTCCTGCACCCGAGCCAACTACTTCGTTCAATACGGCCTTCATCGAAAAGGCATGGAACGCTGCACTTGCGAATCATACCGGCGAAATAGATATCGCGATCAATGATTTTCAGAGCAATCAAATTGCTCACACACACTACCCAAAAGACTCAAACAGCAACACCTTCGACACTGCAAGTATCGTGAAGTTGTCGACACTCGAAAACTTACTCATCAAAAGTCAACTCGACCAAGAGCCGATTACTCCCTACGAAAACGACTTGGCAGCAAGAATGATAGAAAACAGTGACAATAATGCAACCGCAATCTTATGGAACGAAATTGGCGACGCTCCTGCGATGGACTCTTTCTGGCAACAACAACTTGGAACCACTGCCACAACCGCCGGCACAAATGGCTACTGGGGAAACACACAGACAACAGCCATCGACCAACTAAAGGTCGTCAATGCAGTCGTCAATGCTGGCACAATCCTATCGCCATTAACAAAAGAATCTGGTGCATATGCAGATGAATTGATGAGAAATGTCGAACCTGACCAGCACTGGGGAATCAGTGGCGGTATACCTGAAAACATCCCGGTTAATCTAAAAAATGGCTGGTTCCCGGACTCATTCACCACAAACAATTATTCTGACACCAATAGCTGGACAATAAATAGCATCGGCTACATACCAAATCACTACTCGATTGCCATTCTCACACGCGGCAACCGAAGCATGGAAGATGGCATCGCGCTCGTCGAAAAACTATCAGCCATTGCATGGAAGTGCACGCAACACATTACACTTGCACCGAAGCCTTCAAAACCATAGAATAGATAAAACTTATCGCCTACGGAGAAATCATGCGACACATACTCAATGCCGAACAATTTGAACCTGTCCAACTATCAAAACTTTTCAACCAGGCAGACTATTTCAAAGAAACAGACAAAAAACTAGCAACACGTCGCGAAAATATGCGCCGTCACTGGGGGCGCATCATGTTATCTATGTTCTACGAGCCATCCACTAGAACACGATTTAGTTTTGAACTTGCAGCCAAAAAACTTGGCATGGATGTCGTTGGCACAGAAAATGCTGCCGAATTTTCTTCTGCAGCAAAAGGCGAAACAATCGAAGATACGATCCGTGTTTTTAATGGCTACGGCGCCGACGCACTATCACTTCGAACAAAAGAAAATGGCATGGCCAAACGCGCCGCCAAAGTAGCCGACATCGCTATCCTTAATGGCGGCGACGGCAAAGGCGAGCACCCCACTCAGGCAGCACTTGATACATACACGATTCACTCCGAATTTGGACAACTTCATAATCTCAATGTCACAATCGGTGGTGACCTTTCACACGGGCGTACGGCTCGTTCACTCGCACTACTTTTGTCGAAGTATCCCGGCAATGACATTACATTTGTATCGACTCCGGAGCTTCGTATCGGAGATGACATCAAAGAAAAACTCGTTACATCTGGAACATCATATACCGAAACTGATACTGTTGATATACACTCTCTAGGTGACGCAGATGTCGTCTATTGGACACGACTACAATTAGAGCGTCTTGACGGACTCATGAGCAAAGAAGACGCCGCAAAAAAACAAAAAGAATACCGTATTGATGCAGCTACGCTTGAAATAATCCCCGATCATGCGATTATCATGCACCCACTACCGAGAGTAGATGAGATTACGACAGACGTCGACAACGATCATCGTGCACGTTTTTTCCAGCAGGCTTGGAATGGTCTATATGTACGAATGGCGATGCTTGATCAACTCATGAACGAAACCAATCTTCGCGAAAACAACTAACGTCGCCTGTCTCTTCTCGCAACACGTATAGTGATGATATCGTACAGCGCATACCCAATTGTTGCTGTAATTATGAATGATTTATTGTCTACCAAGATTCTATAAATACTCATACCAGTGTCATCGAGTGACAAGCTATTGCCCAATGGCTCAAGCAGGAACGATGTCGCTAAAAGTGCGAATGCCGCTGCACCAATAAGCCGGAAGAATGTACCGTTGTATGTTGGTCCACCAAATAACAGCAACAACACAGCAGGCAACAACACAAGCGTAGCCGCGACCACACTAGCAAGCGGTGGAGCCAACAACTCAATTCCGGCACCCTGTACCCAAGGAGTCACATCGGCCGTCCACATAGAAGACAATAAATAACCTGCACATAGTGCAAGTCCCAAAACACCAAATCGTCGACGAGTAATATACGTACCGATAAATAGTACCGCGATAATACAAAGAACAACGACGACAATACTCATGCTTATAGTATACTCCCGAAATCAAAACAAGAGTATATTAATTCCGTATAATCCGAAGCCGCAGACCTCAGCCCTCAAGCGATCTATGCGCCGACTTTGTCTTTTTTGTTGCGACGCTTGGCATTCATTTCAACATATTCGATAACAGCAGTTGCAACGTCGCGGCCTGTTACTTTTTCAACACCAAATCCAGGACTTGCATTTACTTCCAGCACGAGCGGACCGCGCTCACTTCTCATGAGGTCAACACCGGCAATATTCAGTCCGAGCGCTTTTGCTGCTTTGACAGCAGTCTTGCGTTCTTCGTCAGTCAACTTTATTGGCGTACCTTCGCCACCTTTATGAAGATTTGAGCGAAAATCATCATCAAGACTCTTACGTTGCATACTAGCTACCACGCGACCACCGACCACAAACGCACGAATATCAGTGCCAGCGGATTCCTTGATAAATTCCTGCAACAGCACGTTGGTGCCGTCTTCATTTGTCAGATAAAATGCCTGTAGTACAGATTTTGCCGCCTTTTTACTCTCTGCAAGGACAACGCCATTGCCGTGAGTGCCACGAGCCAACTTAATAATAACTGGCGTACCGCCAAGCTTGTCGATAAGGTCATCAATATCTGTTGAATTACGAGATACGACCGTCTTTGGAATACCGACACCAGCCTTGGCAAGCACCTGCATACTACGTAGCTTATCGCGCGATCGTACAATAGCTAGCGAGCTAGATACACTATACACACCTTGCATTTCTAGCTGTCGCACAATAGCCGTACCGTAACGAGTCATATACGCGGCAATACGCGGAATCACAGCATCATATTGACCCAAATCTTCACCACGATAACTCACTGTCGGATTACTTTTTTCGATAGACGCATAGCAGTCACGATATTTAACAACCTCTACTTCGTGGCCGCGCGCACGAGCAACCTCGACCAATCGCTTGGTCGAATAATTTCCTGTTCCATTGGATAAAATTGCTATTTTCATAATTACTTTTACTCTTCTATATCAAGTTCTTTATTAAGACTTACGTCCACTAGTATGTTGTTGTCGCGCAAAAATCGCCTACCTATAAGGATATCGTACTGCATGTCTCTTCTGTTTGATAGTCCAATATTAACCTCATACGTTTTACCTTGAATCACAATCTCTGTATTAATGAGATATCGAGATACTCTGTGCCCAGTTGAACTTCGTACGTACTTGCGCGTAAATACGTCTGTTGTTAGAGTCTTTCGACAATTCAACGGACGATAATGTAGCGTCTTTTTTCCCTTTCGTTCAACCTCTCGCAAATACGAACAGTGTATCGCACCCGAAAAAGCACCGGTATCGATCTTGGCAACAAACGTGTCCTTCGAAAATACCGGCAATTCTACGGTTTCAAATGAACCAAATAGCGTACGATCACTACTGTTTTTCATACCCCTATATTATAGTACATATGCTTTAAAAAGTCAATGTACTTTGCGGTATTCTAGACTTCGCGCTTCGGCACCCATTCGTCTGGAATTACTTGCTCTGGAGGATTTGTAATGTCATCACGAAGTGCCATATCTACAGCATCAAGCCGTCCCGTACGAACATTGACGCCCAAACGTCCTTCGGCACGAGCACGGACAATCGGCTTCATCTCTGCCTTGATGTTTTCCCATGCAACCGACTTCATAATTTCAACTGCAGCCTCACGAGATATAGCCCAGTTACCTCTTGCATCTCGAGCCATGAGAGCCTCTTGTTGCGTTGACGCCTTTTGGCTAGCAAATTGATTCGCATCCATATTCTTCCATGTCTTTGCGTCAGCGCTAATGACATTCAACTTACGGTAGCCACCACTCACATCACGGCTATAGTCACCAATATCTTTTGCGGAATTGTTTATCGTCGAATTGCTATTGAGGTAATGCATGAATGTTTCGTGCATACCAGACGCCTTGATTGTGTCATGATGCGTGTTCAACGCCTCACGAAGCGCCCTGATACCAGGGTCTTTGGCGCCACCAAGCATGTCCGCATAAGCACGCAACGAATCGACATCTTGATTTATAACCGCACGGTCAAACTCAGCGCGCATAGCCTTCACATCACCCGCCTTTACATCAGATGCCATAGAAATTGCCTTTACTGACTCCAGACCTGCCTGAATCACTTCACTCGATGCCTGCGCCTTCACCTTGAGCGCGCCCTGCGAATCAACTACCCCGCCAGCCATACGTTGCAAATCAATACTCGCACTAAGAGCCTCTGCATATCCGCGCTGCTGAACTGCCTGCGCTCGATTGGCATTACTATCTGCGATACGCTGCTGCTGATACACCGACTGTGCTGCTTGCGAATAGCCAGCAAACGGATGAGACGCATCATCAGCACGTACCTTACCCGATACAGCCTCTTCCCAACGAGCATTTTCGGCAGACTGCAACTGCTTTACGCGCGCATCATCGAGACGCTTCGATCCAACAAATTGCTGCAATCTCCTGTTTGCAGGACTTGCCTTCTCGTGCTCCCACTCTCGATTTGCCCTTGCCTCACCGCTATCCTTCATGAGGCCAGCAGTAGATTCTAATGTATGGTGTCGACGATACCGCCTATCATTGCGCCAGTTCGCATCTGAGTATGAGTCGCCACTTTTTTGCCATGCTTCGCGATCCATTTTATCCTTGAAGCGTGTCAACGCCCGTCGCTGGAAATACGTTCCACCACCATTGGCTGCAGCGATACGTCCTTTTGCAGCCTGTGTTTTTGAGCGATCAGATGCAAATTCTTTTGCTCGTGCGCCAAGCATACTACGTGGCTTATTGAGCATACCCGCAAGCTGCCCCATGAGCGATCCACTAAATCGAATCAAAAATGGCGTCAAGGCGAGCGGTGCAACTTGTATAAACATTGCAAGTAGCATGACGCTAATCTGATCTGTATTTTGGATAATGATATGAGAAGCAAGCTGAGATCCGCCATACAGAAGCGAAAACATAGGGAACACAAGAAGCATCGTCGTAAGGAGTTTGCGCCATCTTTCGAAAAACTTCTCTGTATTTGGAAGCAAAAACGCCACAAATGCGAGCGGCGAAAGAATAATCAACACAGTGATAAGCGCTTGCCGTGCAGCAAGCACAATCAAGGCCACGAGCACGCTGAGCAGTCCGGCAATCAATATTGGAAATAACAACAGTACCAATCCCGTCATCGAACCTGCGACCGCTACTCCAGTAAATGCCGCATATCCAGCGATTCCAGCACCGACAACGGTTCCTCCACTGAGGAGAAATTCCGTCATGCTCTTCCAGTTAAGGACACTGCCGCCCGGCATAGGTGCGGGCAATGACTGTCGGATTTGAACAAAAGCCTGCTGGATACTGTCTCCGAGAATATTTGAGACATCGACAGCAAGTGTACATATGAAGTAAGACCCATTAACCAAAATTGCCGCGATGATAAGTCGCGGAATCATTTTTTTGATTTCGTAATTACTAATCCCGTAGGTACTTATTTGTGCATATATGATCACAAGAAACACCAAGATAAACGACGCGTTAGCAAGATTCAATGCAATTGACCACGCCTGATACAAACCACTGCTTGTATCGGTGGTAAGTGGACGAACGGTCAAAAATCCACTAATGAGGTTGAAGACGTGATCCATGCCATCTGCAATCCAGCGAGAAACACTACAGATAATCCAGCCAACACCAGTTACGGCACATGACGTTTGATCCTGCGCACCACCTTGCTGTGATGCGGTGGTAGTTTGTGCCCTCACCGTAATAGTCACTGGTGGACCAGGGCTGCTATATACCTGAGTTTGATCATCGTAGTTGTACGTGAAGAGTTTGGCGCCCGTGATGTCCTGTGTTTTGTCTGCGTCCTTTGCAACGCTAATCACATCCACTCTGCCATTTTCTACAGGCGCGGCATACGCATCACTATTGCTATCAATACCTGGTAATGTATCTGAAATTTTCGAATAGACGGTCCCGTTGAGGCTGATCGAATCCCCATTCCAATTTGCAGTATCGGCAAATACTGCAGTGCTTTGCATGAGTACCGAAAACACGGCCGAAATAAAAACGGCCGCCATAGACAAGACAATTTTGCGTAGAGAAAAACTGCCAACTGCGGACAATCGGATAGAATCCCACATGACATCTGTTATTATACTATTTTATCGAAATATTTTCAACAATGTTTTGAACTATGTAAACCATAAGGTGTATGACAAAAAAAGGGGTAAGACCCCGGTAGCGAATAACGCTACTCAGAGGTCTTACCCGATGAGCTATTTTCCTGACGTCCTTGCAAATCCCCAAAAAACGATTCTGGAAAATCTGGCATTGGAATAAACTCATACTGCGCTGGATCTTCGATCCATTCCTTGGCACATGAATCGACAGTGGGCAATCTACCCATCGCGGCATCATGCTGCTTTTGCTCACTACCGCCTAGGCGCCACGAACTCAACAATACACCAACCGAGCCGGCTACACCAATTACCGCAAGTAAGTAGAACAGGCCGCCATGAAGACGGAACGCCAGAAATAGCTCTATCACTATCGCAAATAACGTCAAATAGGTACGAAGCGCCGTACGAAAACAAGCAATGAGCAAGCTATACATGTCACTATCCTCTCGATATATTGACATTGTCGCTTACTGATATTGTAAACTATTTTTGAGATATCATCAATTAGCTACTAAAATATAATTCGCTTCTTTTTGCTGTCAAACTGCAATAATAAATCTTTTTGCTGCTTGGAAAGTTTCGTCGGCGTATCGACAATAATCGTCACAATATGCGGTCCGCGAGCTTGACTACGAAGATGAGGAACTCCGTGGCCAGATAGTTTGAAATCTGTGCCACTCTGCGTACCAGCAGGTACCTTCATACGAATCATACCGTCGACTGTCTCAACATCGATCTCCACACCTAGCGCTGCATCAACCATATCAATATGCTCCTCGGAAAGAATAATATCTGATTCACGAGTAAACTTCTTGTGAGCCTTTACTCTAATATTGACGTACAAATCACCTCGAGCACCGGCACCGACTGCCTCGCCATGCTCTTGCAGACGAATCGTTGCGCCGTCGTCCACGCCAGCCGGTATCTTGATTGTCAATTTTTCTTTGCGTCGCGCAGTACCCTTGCCCCGACAGACGCTACAAACTTTTTCTGGGACTTGGCCACGCCCCTTACAATCAGAACACGTGGTCGCCTGTTGGATTTGACCGAACACAGTATTCACTACCTTCATCTGCTGACCGCTTCCCTGACATGTCGAGCAAGTCTTCATGCTATGACCTGGCTCAACTGTCGATCCGTTGCAATGTTCACACTCAAATTCCATATCGAGATGTAGATCATGCTCAACACCAAACACAGCTTCTTCGAACGTCAAATTGACTGTTGTTTCGACATCCCGACCACGACGAGGCCCACGAGATTGCTGCTGCCCAGCTCCAAAAAACTGACTAAATATATCGCCAAGACCGCCATCGCCAAAATCAAAATGCACATTCTGTCCGCCGCCAAAACCACCGAATCCTTCGAATGGGTTTCCGCCGCCGCCACCGCCACTCGAACCACCGACACCGGCATGTCCGAATTGATCATAGCGCTGACGCTTCTGCTGATCCTTCAGTACTTCGTATGCTTCGTTGACTTCCTTGAACTTAACCTCATCACCGCCATCCTTATCGGGATGATATTTCACAGCAAGCTTACGAAATGCCTTCTTGATTTCATCTGCAGAGGCATTTTTTCCGATACCAAGTACTTCATAATAATCGCGCTTTGTCATTACATTTATTGTATAAAATTAGCACTCAATATTCAAGAGTGCTAATCATATTCTATCGACTTTGGGACTATATTTCGTCAAACGGATCAAATGCTTCAGACTCTTCAAGCAGTGTAGCTACGCGCTCAACTTCTGGCTTTTTTGCCACTATAGTACCATCGATCATAAGCACGTATCTATCTTCACTATTTTTCATAAGTGAAAAGCTTGTCGATGAAGGCATATCGTCATAATCTGTAGCCGCAGATGGATCAACAACCGTTATCGTCTCCCTCACAATTGCGTTAGATTGAGGATTGCGAAAAACAGACAACCAAAGCACAAGGCCTCCAAGTGTTTTGCGGAGAGCCGCTGGTGCCAAGGATTCATCAAACTCGACACCATCGCTATATACCTCCATTTTGCTCATATCATCCATAGAAATGTTCTCAGGAATACCATCAAATGGCTCAGGCACTATCTCGCACGCAACAATCTGTTCGTGAAGCGACAGCAACTGCTTTTGCGACGGCTCCAAATCAGCAATTTCTAATTCTGAGGCATCAATAGGTAGTTCATTCGAATTCATAATTGTATTATACCATAAGCTTATTAAATACGCAACTGGTATTTGCTTATGATTAGCTGTATACTGACCTCTATGGAAAAATTCACTCGTGCTATAGGCGGCATACTCGGTACTCTTCGAGCTGAGTATCAACAAATATCAAACCGTTATTTTGGGACAGTCTTCTACTTCGAAGGGGGTGCACGCAAGATATGCGAGCAAATCGTCGAGCAGCTTTGGGAGGGCGATTTTTATCGTACAAGCCTAGGGCACTTCGATTTCTTCTGGATGCGCGATTTTGGCACAGTGGCAGAATCACTCACCAAGCTCGGCTATAAAGATCACGTTCACGAAACGCTTTCTTGGGCACTGTATCACTACCAACGCGCCGGCGAAGTAACGCTTTGTATCGACAAAGCCGGGCATACATTCAACGCTCCTGCCAAAAAGAGTGTCGACGCACTGCCGTGGTTGCTTCACAGTATTGTCGTGAGTAACTATCCGCTCAATAAAATGGAGCGTAAGTTTCTTGAAAAGCAGCTCCGCGGCTACTGTAAAGGTTTGCTCGAAGGTACTACCGGCAACCTTCGCAAAGTTCGCTATGCAGAGTTACGCGATGCAGTGATCTACGATCGCAGCGCCTACTCAATTGCACTCATAGCGCGCATGGCAGAGTGTGTCGAACTGCTCAAACTCAATGGCTTCCCTTACCCTGCATCGCACTATCGTGATTTGCTACTCGTCAATTACTGGAACGGTGACTTTTTCAAAGCCGATTTAGTTACCGATATTTGGAGCTCCGAGTGCGGGCTGGTGCCATTTTGGCTAGGAGTTATCAAAGACAAAGAAAAACTTGAAAAGACTTTCGACTACATCAACAAAGAAAAATTGAACGAGCCATATCCATTGCAGTACTGCAAAGATCCTTATGCGTTTAAGTATCGCCCTGGCATGGGTAAAACCCTCATGAATAATTACACCGGCACGACTATTTGGACATGGTTTGGTAGTTTTTATCTGCACCTGCTCAAAGACAATAAACGTCCGGAATATGAGCGTGAATACAAGAAATTCAGTGATCTGATAGAACGACACGGCACCTATCCCGAAATGGTAGGGCCAGATGGCGGCTGGTATACCTCACCTATTTACAATGGCGATCCTGGTATGGTATGGGCCGCGATATTTCTCGAA
>JAGQNH010000030.1 GCA_020428185.1 Candidatus Saccharimonadota bacterium
GAACCTGAGAGAGAAATGTATTGAGAATATCTCCCCAATTACCACTGTCCCCTCCAGGGATTGGAAGACGTGTCATAAATACCTATATTACTCCTACCAGTACCCTCACTTTATAGTGCTTATAGTTTATGGGTTTAGTATACAGGAAAACGCGTGTAACCTCAAATAAAAACAGATGCGACATTGTCGCATCTGTTTTAGAAACTTCTTGTAAAAAATTACTTCTTCTTTTCTACAACTTCTTCTTGCTGCTGTGCTTGCTCAAGCTCAGCTAGACGTTGCTGAATAAGACGCAAGTTGTTTTGTTGTACTTCAACTACCTGTAAAGTGTCGTATGCAAGCGCCTTTAGCTCCTTGGCATCGTTGATTTGTGAAATATCCATAAAAACCTCCTATTAAGTATTTTTCTCACGCTGCCCACGATTTATTTTAGTATACGAAACCAAACTCGATCGTGTCAATATTCAGCCAGTGCTTCGCTATCTATCGCGCACGCGCAAATAGCACTTGTTCGATTTTGTGAATGACCGGATCTGCTTCGCGCAAATCGAGCAAGCGACTCGTCGCTAAATACGCAGACGCACTCACGAGTGTAATCAATACAAACTTGGGAAATGTAGCAACAAAACTATTATCGAGATTCTGAAGCTGGAATAACTGCACCATAACATAACAAATAACTGACGTGACAATTGTTGCAATCGCCATCCGCCAAAACGCACGAATAACCGATGTGTCGATAAGGTTTTTGATTCGATGATTCATGACAACAAACAAAACTATCACCTCAAAAACAGCAACAATTGACTGAGCATACCCCAGACCGTATGCACCCATCCTTAGGCTCATCGTGAACCATACAGCAAGGGCAATATTAAGCGCAATTGCAAACAACGAAATATATAGTGGCGTCCTAGTGTCCTGCTGGGCATAAAAACTTCGTGCGCATATAAAGTATATAGAGCGAAACAAAATCGCAATCACTAGCGACCCAAGCAAGCCAGCCATCAATGCATCACCACCGTTTTTGATAAAGTTGACCAAATATCCACGAGTGAAGTATGTCACAGCCGCAACTGGCATTGCTATCCAGACGATAATTCGAATGATATTTTGTAAGTCTTTTCGAAACAAGTCAGTCCTGCCCTGCCCGATACGTTCGGTCATCTTGGGAAATGCCGCCGTACTTATCGCGACACCCACAAGATTGATCGGTGCCATATGCAGTACTGTAGCTTGATTGTATGCGGCGAGCGTACCAGCTGCCATTCGTGATGCCAAGTTTGTTTCGACAATCCCCACGATATAATCCATACCTTGATCAATCGACCTTGGAGGCAATAGACGAAGCACTTGTCGAAAACCTTTGTTTTTCCAATAAATTTTAAACTTGTAATCAAATCCAAGTCCGATGAGTCCAATAGTACTCACGAGTAACTGCAATACTGAGCCAAGTGCCACACCCAGCGCAACGCCCATAATTCCGCCGTCAAACACCTGTACGCCGAATATATTGATACCGCCCGTAAATACTGTGATGCCGATTATTATGCCTACGTTGTACAAGATTGGTGCAAGTGCAAAAAACGTAAACCGACCAACCGCCTGCTGAACACTCGCGATAACTGTCGCTATCGCAAACAAGAAAGGATTCACGGCAATCACCCGCATCATGCTTGTCGCAAGCGCTATGCCTGACTCGCTCAATCCAGGCGCAATCACATACCGCACCAATGGCTCTGCAAAAATAATAATCAAAATACTAGCAATGAGTGTTATCAACGCCATAAAATTAATCATGCTAGTCGAGAGCTCCCACGCCGACTTCTTGTTACCCGTCGCAAGTCGCTGGTTAAAGACGGGTATAAAACTCACGCTCAACGCGCCCGATACCAGAATAAAAAACATAAAGTCTGGTACAGTAAACGCCGCCAAATATGCGTCGTACCCAGTCGGATACGTATCGTAGTATGCGGCGTTGAGTAGACGCATCCGGAAGAAACCAAACAACAAGGAAAGAAGCGTCGAGCCCGCGAGCAAACTAGCAGCTAGCTGCACAGATAACCTGCGGTTTGCTCGGGCTACAGCGCTTCTAACCCTACCCATGCCCTACTTCGCGGCGTACAGTCGCGCTTCTTTCGGCAATTCTGCACTTTTTAGTATGCTATCAACTTCTTCTTCGTCGAGAGTTTCTTTTTCGAGCAATGCTTTTGCAAGACTATGTAGACTATCCATATTTGTACTCAATACAAGCTCAGCACGCTTCGCTGCTTCCTTGATCAGTGTCTCTACTTCCTTGTCGATTTCCTTGGCAGTATCATCGCTATACGGTCGTTCGTGCGTAATCTTGTCAAATACCATACCGCCATTGTCTTCGTGAAATACTTGATCACGAAGCTTCGTACCCATACCTTGCTCTATCACCATATCTCGAGCAATCTCGGTCGCCTTACGAAGATCCGACCCTGCGCCAGTCGTAATACCGTCAGGACCATATAGAAGCTTCTCCGCGATACGACCACCAAGTGCACTAGCAAGCTGATCCTTGAATTCATACACGCTCGTGTAACTCTTGTCTTGAGGAGGCAAGAACCACGTGACACCACCCGTGCCACCGCGAGGGATGATTGTCACCTTATGTACCGGATCATTGTCAGGAAGGAGATGTCCGACGATCGCATGACCCGATTCGTGATATGCAGTCAGCTCTTTTTCTTTGTCGGTCATGACCTTTGCCTTGCGCTCAGGTCCAATTGCGACCTTCTCAAACGCTTCAGTCAAATCGGCATTGGTAATCTTCTTTCGATTGTCACGAGCCGCAATAATCGCTGCTTCATTGGCGATATTTGCCAAATCCGCACCTGACGTACCCGCAGTCTTGGCAGCCATTTTGTCGAGATCCACACTATCGTCAGTTGGCTTATTCTTGAAGTGGACCTTCAAGATTGCTTCACGATCCTTGCGCTCAGGAAGCATGATATTTGTACGGCGATCAAATCGACCTGGTCGCAGCAATGCTGGGTCAAGAACATCTGCACGGTTGGTTGCAGCTAATACGATGACATTGGTTCCTGTCTCAAATCCGTCCATCTCAACCAATATCTGATTCAGTGTCTGCTCACGCTCATCGTGGCCGCCACCCATACCACTACCACGTCGACGACCGACTGCGTCAATCTCATCGATAAAGATTATCGCAGGAGAATTCTTCTTTGCCTTGGCGAACAAATCACGCACGCGACTAGCACCAACACCGACAAACATCTCGACAAATTCCGAGCCAGAAATACTAAAGAATGGCACGTTTGCCTCACCCGCCACAGCACGCGCGAGCATCGTCTTACCTGTACCTGGGCTACCGATCAGCAGCACACCCTTTGGAATTTTTGCACCAACATCGTGATACTTCTTAGGATGCTTCAGGAAGTCCACGACTTCTTGCAAATCTTGCTTCGCACTATCATTGCCTGCGATATCATCAAAGACAACTTTTTCTTTGTCCAAGCCATACAGTTTTGCCTTTGACTTGCCAAATCCAAGCGCTTGATTATTTTGACCCTGAGCTTGTCGCATCATAAACATGAAAAATCCAGCGATCAACAATACAGGGACAATGATGATAGCTAGATTCCAAAGCGTCTCACCCGTCGTTGATGGTGGTGTATCCGCCAAAGTCTTCTTTGCTTCCGCATTAAGTGTATCGTCCTTGATAAGTGTACTCACGCCGCCCTGAATATACGAATGTTGCGTTGGACGCTCTTTGCCCTTCACTGTAATAACAAGCTCGTTACCAGACCCTTCGATCTTGGTAACTTCACCCTTGTTTGCCTTTTCGATAACTTGCGAAATCGGTACATCCTTTAGTTGATCGTGTGGCGTCACTACTGCGAATAATGCAAGAATCGCCACGATAACAATCGCCCAAAATAAGCCAAGTCGTGCCATATTAGATAATCGATTTCTCGGGGGGGTACTTTTTGTTGCCATATATCAGTATCAAGTCCTTTCAATAGCAAATATTAGGGAATTTTTCACTCTTTTCATCATACCATTTTATCCTTGGTATCGACAACGAAGTGTGTTTTTGTGAAGGTCAAATGTATTTTTGAGCTTACAGGGAATATCTTGCCAGCATGATACACCTTGACCGCGTGTAGCGCGCGAGCAAGCTGCGGGCGCGTCAGACTCTGACCAACTTCGCGGACAAATACAGCCCTGAGCATTTCCAATGCCGCATGGTGATTCGCAGAGATAAACATATGACGCCGATATGGCGAATTGCCAATGAGCAGTGCCGACTCGTCATCAATTTGTTTTTTCAAGGCAACCTGACGATTTCGATAGAGTAGCAACAATTCCCGCGTCTGCACGTCCAAGTGTGTTAGTTTTTGTCGCAAATCATTGCGCAGATACTTAGTATCCTCGTTGGTAGCATCCTCATGCCACGTCAAATTATGCTGCTTGGCGTATGTCAACAATTCGTTTTTTGAGGTCGCAAGAAGTGGCCGCCAAATATCAACACTATCGAGTACTGCCAGCCCTCGCCAACCCGTTCCGCGCGTCAAATTAATTGCAATTGTTTCGACAACGTCGTTTGCATGATGCGCCGTCACGATTGTCGCCTTATGTTTCTTGGCAACTTCACGCAAAAAGGCGTAGCGTCGCTCTCGTGCTTTTTCTTCGCTGGCATTTTTGCCCAAATTTTCTCGCCGTGTCTCAAATGGCAAGTTATACTTTGCTGCTAAATCCCGCACAAACAACGCATCATCTGCAGACTCATTACGTATGCCATGATCAAAGTGAGCGACAATGAGATTGGTAGATGGTGGGTGGTAGGTGGTAGGTGGTAAATTGCCATTGACAAGCATACCGAGCAATGCGACGGAATCAACGCCGCCACTGACTGCAATCACATAGTTTTCATCTCGCAACATAGATACTCTTAATTCTACTAGC
>JAGQNH010000031.1 GCA_020428185.1 Candidatus Saccharimonadota bacterium
GCAACATTCTCTTGTACACTGCCCTTTTGTGACGGCAATTCATTTTGAGGATCCAAAACCCAAAAACCCTTTGATGGCGCTGGTGGATATTCACTAAAGCTAATAGCCTTGTCGTCAATCATAACAATAGTATCGACAAGTCCTCCGCCAAAGGCCTCGGGCAATCGGAACATGCCACTCTCATCCTGCCAACTCGAAATCAATCTACCCTTCTCCTTGTGCACCATAACAATATGGTTCGTCTGGTCAAATCCAGCTGCGGTTATCTTAAGTCCTTGCCACATTGGGTTGCCATACGTCAATATTCCATACTGCTTTCCATTTGATTCGAGCCATTGTATAAGTTCACTCGCGCCAGGTATCAGCATATTCAATGCTTGACATTCTTTGATATACGCCTCTTTCAGGCTCTTCCATTCGTCGCCACGATCTTCTTCATACAAATGTTCACGCACATAACCAGCAGTATCAAACGAGTCTCCTCTGGCCTTCATATCTTCATTTGCTTTTTCTATCTGCTCACGAGGAATATCAAAATACCTATGCGCTATTTCAATAAATACTTCAAATAATTTGTCAGAGTCAACCAACGTACGATCAAAATCAACAATATAGAAATCAGTCTTAGTTGTTTCTGGAGTTGTCATATAACTCAATTATAGCATTTGCTACCGAGCCCGTATTATGACGAATCAACGAGCGTGTCACTGGCAAAGTATCACCCGTATCTCGTTCTGCTATCAGACCAAGGAATGATCCGCCTACGGCAGTATAGTGTTTTTGCGAAAGGACGTCGTGATCAACCTCTACAAGATACGCACCCTCTTGTCGATATCGCTCCGCTAATTGTGCGTCAGGCTGCTGACGGTTGTACAGTACATAGTCAAGAAACTCACCGCCAGCAAATCTTTCAATCTCATCGGCGTGGTCTGAAACACTAAATCCTTCTGTCTGTCCGCTTTTTGTAACAAGATTTGATACATAAATCTTTGTTGCTCGTGACTTTCGAAGTGCGTCACCTATTCCATCAATAACAAGCAAGGGGCCAAGTGACGTGTACAAATCACCTGGCGCAATCACTACTAAGTCTGCATCTGCTATTGCTTTTGTCGCCAGTGGATTTGCCGATGCAGATGGCAATAACGACATCTTTGCCTTACGAGGATCATGCTTAAAGTACTCGGCGTCAATTATTCTCTCGCCATGAAGCTCAACACTCACCTCAGGCCACTCTAATTTGAGACGTACATTATCAAGTGTCGCAGGTACGACGGTACCGGACACTCGCAATATATCTGATGCAGTCTCGACAGCATCGCTAAAATTCCCTGTCACCTTTTCTAGCGCACTCAATAATATGTTCCCAAATGAATGCCCCTGGAATGTTCCCTCATCAAATCGATAATTAAACAATTCTCGTATCTTTGGTGACTCACTCAAGGCAACCAAACATTGCCTCACATCTCCGGGAGGAAGCGCACCTAGCTCATCACGAAGCACACCAGTGCTACCGCCATCATCTGCCATATTCACAAGTGCTGCGATTTGACTCGTATGATTTTTGAGAGCACTTAGTAGCGTAAAACTACCCGTACCGCCTCCAATTACAGCTATTTTTATTTCAGTAGGAGCAAAAGGCTCTTTCATATATGTCTAGTATATAATAAGAGCTATTATGTTTCCATTTATCCTCCGGCAAATTTGGCGTTTGCTCATCCTTGTAATCGGCGCTTGGTTGCTATATTTTCTGATATCTACATTCTGGCCCGCATCCGAGAACCGTTTTGTTATATTTGCATCGTTCTTGTCAATCTACTGTATTATGGCGTACGGCATTATTCCTGCCCTCTTCCGTCTCTATCATTTCATAGTAGAACACGACCACATTCCGCTGTATGCAACGTATGGAGATGGCTGGGCGTCAGACCCTGTCAATATTGCAATCGTCACTCGAGACAGACGACATTTGCGCCGCGCAATGCAACAAGCCGGCTGGTACGAAGCTGATCCACATTCGCTAAAAAATAATATACGCGAAGTTTTTTCGATCGTCTTCAACAAGCCCTACCCTAACGCACCCTTAAGCCACCTCTATCTGTTTAATCGCAAGCACGACATAGCATTCGAGATCCCTACAAACGACAACCTCAGCGCACGAACACGACATCACGTACGATTCTGGCGACTCGAACCACCGCAAAAAAATCTCCACGATCGCGGTCATTTCGACTACTGGAGCAGTAAACTTCTCAAATGGCTTCATCGTGAAAGTGACATATGGATTGGCGCATCGACCGAAGATTTTCGTCCACTCGATATCCGCTGGCGAACAGGCAGCCTGACACACGGCGTCCGACACGAGGCAGACAAAGAACGTGATTTTATCATCCAAACACTTCGTGAGCAAAAACTCGTCAAATCAGTCAGCACCACCGAGCCTGGCGAACATTTCAAGTTTCGAGGTCAATCATTCAGAACAGTCTACACGACAGACGGCAGTATCAAGGTCGTCCAAATACGCTAACTGGCCACCACTTCGTCACCGAAATGTTTTTGCAAACGCATTATTATACTATTTTCGTGTCTTCCAAATTTTTTACTCATCTCCTTTAGTGATACCCCGTTTTGAAAATCAAGCTTCAGTGCATCATCATCGCTCTTCTCCCAGGAAGTATATGCTTTCGGATATTCTTCCCTCATCTTTGCAAGCTTTTCTGCCCAACTGCCACTTTTTGCGGCACTCTTTTTGGTTGTTATATCGGGTGATTTTTTTCTTTTTTCTGCCTTTTCCCTTAAGTGCGAAAAGCGCTCGCCATCACGCGCAGCGCTTGATCTCAATGTTTCATTAATTTGAATTGCATCGTCACTCACTCGCAACGCCATGCGGTTCAGACCAGCCAAATACAAATTATCAAGATTTTTTACACGACTCAATGCGACATACCCCATACCCTCAACAAAAGCCTTACTCAGGTCCATTCGAGCTGCATCAAGTGTCATACCTTGCGACTTATGGACAGTAATCGCCCAAGCAAGCCGAAGCGGAATTTGCGTGATACCTGCTCGCTTCTTATCGCCATCTCGCAGCTCCCATGTTTCGGGTATCATAGTCACTGTCTTGCCACTGCGAAACTCTACGACTGGATATTCTGTAAGCACATCAAAATCAACAACAATACCCAGGCTACCGTTGACATACTTACGATCTAACGCATTTTTCACTGCCATTACAAGTGCGCCCTTTTTTACCTTCAGGTCGACCGGTGCAAGCACCGAACGCTGTAGACTTTCGACATAATTTGCAGCCCCAGTCGTAGACTGCGTATATGTATACTCATCTCCGTCGAGATTATCCAATTTCGCCTGATTGATTCGATCGACATCTACATTAGTTGTGTGTAGCTCTGTCAAATCACCCTCTGGCAAATCTACTTCCGTACGGGCAAGTAATTTCTCGGCATGATGACGGCGTACATCTCCATCACGAATCGCATCCAGAATCTCCAGAAGAACTTGATCTTCCTGTCGGTGTT
>JAGQNH010000032.1 GCA_020428185.1 Candidatus Saccharimonadota bacterium
CCAACGAAAAAGCCGACCCTAGTGGTCGGTCTTTTCGTTGCTTAGTTCTCAAGTAACTACTTCAAATCTTTTAATATCTTATTGATCTCAGCTTGTGACAACGGAGTCCAAGGTGACGCGTCGGCACTTGACGATGCGGCCGCTGGGCTTTCACCTCGGTTCCACCATTTTGCCTGATACGCAATGCCCTTGAATAGCACACGCTGTTCAGCTTCATATGTCGCATCACCAGACCATTCCGGGTACGTACCTGCAGGTAGCGCTGCTTGCTTGACTGGCTTTTCACCTGGTAATACTGGGCCGATTAAATCCCATGGTGTCTGCCATGATTGTAAAACTGGATTATCTGGCGTGTCGCCTTTTGTCCACCATTTCGCCTGATATACATTATGGTGCCATACTACCTTAGTACCAGCCAGGTATACACCTGAATCCGACCATATCTGATAAGGACTGGTAGCTGGATCGTCATTTAGTGATTTCTCGGACGGTTTGGCCTGGGCAACAGTTACGTTATCTGCAGTACCTGCAATATTACCCTCAAAGCCATCGCTCAGTACATCCATGAATGCGAACTTGTTTTGTCTTACGCCGCTGCACGAATTCGAAACGATCGATGGATCAACGTAGTTTGTTCCGCATTCTATATCGCGATTGGCTGACCACATTGACACACGGCCCACGCCATTATCACGCGCGAAGGCATTGAGACGTTTCGCATCGCTTATTCTAAACACTTCGTTCTTTATGTCCGACTGCCCAATCATTGGCGTCACGCCGATCTTACGCCAAAGAGATACATCATTCAGGTATGTACCCGCCTGGTCATAAAGTATACCGAGCTGATGCTGTGTTCTTTTCAGTGAACTGATACTTACATCGGTAATATTTTTTCCTGCTAGTTCCGTGCCAGAATAATCCATTGTCATGACATTGACACCGGCAATATCGACAGAGGCTTTCAATAATTGCGCGACGGCGTCTGTTCCATGTTTATCCAAGCCATCCGATGTAACGGGAAGCGTCAACCAAACTGCAAACGGCCTATGTGCAGCACGGCGCTCAGTCTGCAACTTCGCAATTGCATTTGCCCGTCTCGTATTAATGTATGGGTCTTGCAAATTATCATTTTCTAAATCAAGATCAACCGTACTGACATCATAGCGATCTACGACGCTTTTATATGCATTCGCTAGTTTAGTGTCATTTTCACATACGGATGCAAGTTCGTCATTCGTTAATCCTCCGAATGAAATTGCAACGCTTCCGCCTTGTTGTTTTAGACGTGCAATTCGCCTATCCAAGTCGAGGGCGTCAGATGCTTCGTCAAGAGAGTATGCAGCTCCCCATGATGGCGTACAAGGATCTTTTTGAGAAGCAACGACAAAAGATAGAACGGCATCCTTTCGATTTGCTGTACCGAGTTGCTCAAATGCAAACTGTGGCGTAGCGGTAACGTCGACATACGGCGCAAACCACGGCTTGTTCGATCTTACCATCGGATCCAGACGAGTTTCACGCCAACCAAAGTAGCCAAGTGCAATGGTGCTAGCGACGATAGTGACTGCCAGCATGACGCGCCATGGCGAAAGGCGTCGTGTTTTTATAGGTTTTTGTGGTGCCTTTTGCGTCATAGCAATGAATCCTGCAACTCCTGATCATATACGGTGAGTCCTAGCGGCAAGTGGCGGTCGGTGTCGCCATGATATAACACTGCGCGCCAGTTCATCGATGCTTCAGGTACTGTCTGCCTTGAAGCAGATTGTTTAACTTCTACATACATCCAGTCTGTAAGACCATGCCAGATGTCAATCATTGCGTCTTTGATGCCAATATAGGAAATAAAGGCCCACGTTCCAACGATTGCATTGAAAGCAGCGAAAGCAGCATTGGCCCAGTTTTCTGCAGTGAAGTCACGCCAACAGGTAAATACCGAGAACAGAATGATTGCGATTGGGGCTGCCACATAGAGCAATGGGGCGACAGTGCGATTCTTGATTTTCGGTGTACGAGCAAACGGGATTTTTTTACCAGTAAGTGCCTGTTGGATTGACTTCAAAACACCGGCTAAATTGACTGGTAATAGGATCAGATTAAATCCGTATATGCGGAAAATGTCCGAACGTTTATAGCCACAGTAGTGGAGATCACTCGCCATAGCGAGGAAATATGGTAACGCCGCCATAAGAACAAGTGGGCTTAGAAGACGACTGTCGTATGGATAAGCCAGGATAAATACCAGACCGAAACTTGCCCAGGCAATCGACGCCATGTAGTTCGTACGAAGGAAAAGTTCAATATATGATACCGGTTGACTAAGACGTTTGTGTTCGCGATGTCGTTGTAATAGCTTTGGCATGATAAGCAGTCCACCGTTTGCCCAGCGTCGTCGCTGGACGATAAGCGAGCCAAAATCTGGAGGCGTCGCGCTATAGCTAAGACGCTCTGGATAGTTAACGAGCTTCCAGCCCTTCAACGCCAAGTCGACGCTCGATTCCGTGTCTTCAATGACAGTACGGTCCTGTACGTAACGCTTAATCTCAAAGCCCCCAACCCACTCTTTCTCTACGATTTCATCAAGTGCTTGCTTACGTATAATTGCGTTCGCGCCAACCCAAAAGGTCGCGTTATAGTGCGTTTTACCCTGGTGTAGAATATGCTGCAAATCAGTCGTTGCTCCAGCGAGACGCTCAATACGGCTATACGCGCCCCGGAAGGATGAATAAGGCGTTTGCACGACGGCAACCTTTTCATTACCTGGAAGCTCGGAATAATAGACAAGACGCAAACAATAATCTCGAAGCAGCACAGAGTCTGCATCTAATGTCAAAACGTAATCGCTGTCCGGTATGACAATATCGGCTTTGCGTCGTTTCTTCATGGGCACCAAAATCGGGCCTTCAGGTGTTGATTGCTGAATATATTTGCCGCCCATCAAGCCGATATATGAGTTAATATTCATCGCTTTGTTCGCCTCATGCGATAGAGACGCGTAGCGTTTTCGTTCAAACACATCTAACTCGGTCGTAAAAATCCAAACGAGGCGTAGATATAATCGGCGTGCGCGGATATATGACAGCGTACCCTTCTGTACCACTGATTCGTTCAACGCGTACGCGGTTAGACGCAGCTCATCGGCAAGTGCGCGCAATACTTGGTCGGCAAAAAACGTATCAACGTGGTCATTAATCACCACATTGTTCGCCTGATTATCCAGCCAGTCCGCAGCCCATGTGTATTCCTTGGCAAGTTTTTTAATCTGCGTAGCAGTTAGTTTTTTGCCCGGTTTCGCCTCGAATTCAGTAAGAGCTTTGTTGAATCGATTTGCAGGAGCAGTAAACAATTTCTCTATTTTTTTACCTATAGAGCGTGTTTCGTCCAGGCGTTCAGCCATGGCAGGATCCATAGTGTTGGGGTTGTCGTCCATCAACAGAACAATGCGCATTGCGGGATATTCTTGAAGTGCTGCGCTAAAAAGCGTCTTGTAAATCACTTCTGGTTCTTCGTTGTATGACGGAATAAGAGTCGTAATCGAAGGCTGTTTGCTATCAAAGTACTTTTCTAATACGGCGCGCGGAGGTCGAACGTGTTTACTGAAACGAACAAACGCGCCTTGGCGTGCGATCAAATACATCAACGCCGAGAATGTCAGCAGTGTCATGACTAGCAAATAGCCTGTTGATTCCAGGATAAAACGGTACGTCTGTGGTCCCTCGTAGAACTGACGCACGATAGTCGAAACAAGGTATGCCAACCAAAAGAAAATCGTCACGATTATCGCAATCCTGCTAAGCGCAATTTTGCGGACTGACGGAATAGCATGGACTATTCCAAGTGGTGCGGTGCTACGCTCGGTTCCCCACTGTCGTCGTGGCCCATTACTTTTGCGTAGGCCCTTTTTAATCTGATTGAATATACCTCGTGCCATAAACTTTGGTATTATAGCGCATTATTGCATTTTTTTCAATACTGTTTATAGCGTGTCTTCTAAACCGAGGATCCAGCATCTAAAACGTCATTTGTAGTCGATTTTGCAGAATGTGCGGTTTTCTTTCCGCAAGATCCAAAATCATCTCACCAAACAACGAATTCGCCCAACCGAACCAAGGACGGCTAAAGTCACTTGGGTCGTTTACATTGATTGCCTCGTGTATAAAATGTGTTCCGTCGTGCGTTTCTTTGAGGGTTTTAAGGCACGCTTTGATTTCTGCATCATTACTACTGGTCATAATTTGCATAATAGTAGCTATGGGCCAAAATCGCCCAAGACCAGTGTGCGGGCTCGCAAGGCCTTCGTACCTGCCGCGTGCATAATACGGATTGTCGCGGCTTAAAATAAAACTGCGCGTCGCAAGATAAATAGGATCGTCAGCGTGACAAAATTCCAAATACGGAAGGCTCAGTAAACTAGGTACGTTTGGGTCCTCCATGAGTTTTTGCGAACCGAAACCATCGGTTTCGTAGCGATAGATTTTGCCATATTTCGGGTGCACAGCAATACCGTGTTTTTTTATACCAGCATGCACATTACGTGCTAGCACTTGGCTTTCGTAGGCTAATTGGTTGTCACGATTGGTCTGTCGTAGCACTCTCGCAATGCCGTTCAAAGCAACAGTCGCCATAGCGTTGGCCGGTATGAGATACGGTAGCTCCGCTCGGTCGTCCGAGGGACGAAATGTATTTCTGCTCAAGCCGTCGCCCCTACCCGGCTCACCATATCCCCGAATCGCTTCGCCACCGACATCACCGAATGGTTCACCGTTGGGCATGACAGCTCTATGTAGAGTCGATAGATTCTTGTCAGTAACTGGCTGCTGTTCGCGCCGAATAGTATCTTCAGCTAGCCTTATCGCCTGCAACACTTCATCTGTAAGTACCGATGCATCATTGGTTTCCTTGTAATAACCAACGATCAGTCGCATAAACGCTGCCAAACTATCTAGTTCATACTTGCGCTCCCATGCACCAGAGTGCCATACGTCGCCCCGAGGCCAATGTGGCGTACGAGGAGGATTGTCGATATGCGGATCGACAAATGCGTTGGCATAGGGATCTATCAAAATACATTTTGCCTGCCGATAAATCAGTCCGGCAAACATCTTTTGCAACTTCTGTTCACTATTGACATACTGCAGATACGGCCATACTTGATTTGTCGAATCGCGCAGCCACATTGCTGGAATGTCACCCGTGACAATAAACGTATCTGGCGTACCATCAGTTTCTTCACGATAGTACATCGTTGTATCAAGCGTATTCGGCAGGCATTGCTCGAACATTCGACGCAACTCATCATCTGCTATGAGCGTGGCTATATCCTCTATAGCACTTTCGACAGCTTCACTTTCAAACAACCTATCCTTCTTGGAAGGTCTCTTTGTTAAGTGTGAAAAATCACGAGATAATTCGGCCATCCTACTACCAATTACGGAGTCTTATACACAGAACCTTGACGAGCTGTCCACTGGAGAATATTCGCGTAATGATCATCAGGACTAACGATCATCTCATCTGGCAATATTGCCTTGGTAGATTTGCTATGTACATAAATCAAATTCGGCCGGTAAAGTCCGATCGCCGGAACATCCTGCAGCCATTGCTTTGCAAATGATACATATTTCAATGACCGCAAAGCATGACTAGAGGTTGTACGAGCACTCGACAGATCATCATCACTGTTTTTGCTATTATAGCCCGAGAAGTTCAGCAATCCTTGTGAATGCCAATACGCAAATACATCTGGATCACCACCAATAACAAGATCATCTATCAGTACATCATAGTTTCTCTGCTGCAAAATATCTGTGGTGAAATTTTGACTTGGGTCTGTCGTATCAAATATTTGAGAGTCGACCTGCACGCCTACTTGCTGCCATTGCGCCGCCAATACTTGCAATGCAGTTTCATAATCTGGATTTTCTCGTATCACAACTCGTAGTCGTAGCTGGACGCCACCTTTTGTTCGAACGCCGTCCTTCATCATCCAACCGGCTTTTTCCAGGTGTTTTATCGCAGCAGCTATGTTCACCTTCGGCGCAGGAATATTGTTTGCACCCGCAACTTGCTCGGCAAGAAACGGCAGATACAGTCTATTTGGATGTCCGTATATCTCGCTACGAATAGCATTTGTATCTGTCGTCAACTGCAGGGCGCGCCGAACTGCAATATCCTTCAGCACCGGCTGCGAAAGATTGAATATTGCATACACACCCTCGTTGACCGGTCGGAGCACCACTTCATATAACTTACTATCGATTTCCGAGACAATATCGCTTGTCACCAATCCAGCACCTGTTACCGCGCCAATCTTCAAGGCATTCGAAATACTCTTCTTGTCTGGATATGCATGCAGCTGGAAATGATCGAGTCTTGGTCGCTCGTTATAATAATTTGGATTAACGTCCATTTGAGCAATTTTCTCACCGGTCGTCTGACTTATAATTTGTAGCAGCTTGAGAACAAACGGACCACTACCGACAGGAAGTGCGCTAAATGGATCTTCTCGCATTTGAACAGGATCTGTTTTTTCTAGTATATGCTGTGGCAAAATCGAAAATGTTAACGCCTGAGGGAATGCCGCATATGCTGCAGGAAGAGTAAACTGCACCTTGTAATCGCCAATCTGAAATACCTTAATCCCCTGCCAATTCACGCCTTGAGCAGCACGAACTGCAGGATTTTTCATCAACCCAAGAGTAAATAGTACATCGCTCGCCGTCACCGGCTCACCATCACTCCACTTCGCGTCCTTACGAATCGTGACAGTAAAAATCTTGTCTTTACTGTTCATCATCGTTGTTGCCAAATCACCCTTCAGGTGGCCGGTAGTATCGTATGAATAAAGAGACGAAAACAGCAATCTACTAGCTGATATCTCGGCAGGAGTTGCCGCAAAAAGTGGATTGAGCGTATTAATCGGACCACGAACCGCTTCAGCATACGTACCACCACTTATCGGCACGCGAGTGATATAACTCTGCTGAAACCAAATCATCTGAATTCCAACGAACGCAATCAATACACCGACGCTTGCCATCCAAACAATAATATGGAATCGCACTTCACGGATCTTGTCCCAGCGACTAATCAAAAAACGATGGGCATGACGAGTCGTCGCCTCTTCGATATTTCGGGCGTGTTTTTTAATCTTTCGAGAATGTCGCTTAAGTCTGAACCGCTTCAATGCCCTTTTGCTGCTCATGCTTTGTTTCCTACTAATTACGTTACGCTGGTATCAACAATCCGGCAAGAATAGATAGTACGAATATAACTGCCAATACAATTGTCACTTCAAAAAGATTTTTGTCGAGACCGCGGCGTGTCGTATACAGCTCACCAGAGCTTCCAAAACCTGCACCGAGTGATGCGCCTCGCTGTTGCAGCAAAATACTCGCAACCATCAATACGCCTGATGCTATTGTCGCAAACTGTAAAATTCCATCGAGTGTCATGTTGTCTCCCTTCGGTGTGTACTTATCTCTAGCACGCTACTCACTATATAGTTTATCAAACTTAATATCATTCCCGTAAGAATTGAGTTAAAAAACGACATTTGCAAATCAGGCGCCAGACGCAATGAAATATAGACCAATATACCGTTGACTACGAACATAAATAGACCTAGAGTCAGCAAAATAGCAGGAAGCGACAAAATAACAATGATTGGACGCAGTACCGAATTTACTATTGAAAATATCAGTCCAGCAAACAAAAAGGCACCGATAGTAGCATTAATCTGAACATCGTCATAGCCACTACCGAGCAATCGGACGGCAACCCAAAGTCCAAAAGAGCTCAAAAGCCACCGTACAATAAATACTGCAAATTGTTTTCGCATTACTGAAACCATTGTAGCATAACCGATGTTAAACTACATGTTCGTAGACAACTTGGCGCTAAGATTCGTATACCCATCTTCAGTTATCAAAATATCGTCTTCGATTCGCACCCCAATACCTTCTTCGGGTATATATATACCTGGCTCGACAGTCAGCACCATACCCGGCTTCAATACATCTGGCTTACCCAAGGCATCATGAACATCAATACCAAGCCCATGACCGATAGAGTGCGGAAAATACTTTCGATATTTTGGATCATCTCGATCGCGTATAAGCCTTAAGTCAATCAACGCATCCTGCATGACAGTATCAACGGTGTCGAAATATTCTTCCACAGGAAGACCGGGACGCAGCAAATCAATAATCTGCTCTTGGGCACCCCGTACTGCATCATGCACTGCCTGCTGTCGCTTCGTCGTCTTGCCAAAGGCGTATGTTCGAGTAATATCGGCCGCGTAGCCACCTTGGCGAGCACCAATATCGAGAAGGAGCATTTCGCCTTTTTTTAGTTTCTCAGAATTATGAGTATAGTGCAGGGTACATGCGTTTCGTCCCACAGCAACGATTGGATCATACGCATGGCCTTGTGCGCCATTTTTTCGGAACATATGAGTAAAATCAGCTTCAACTTCATATTCATAACGATATTTATCGATGTTTTTTCGGACTTCTTCAAAACCTTTTACCGTAAGATCAATTGCAGATTGCATGACAGCAATCTCAACCAATTGCTTCACTGCCCGCAATCGCGCAAGTTCCAAGCGAAAATCACTCACACTCGCAAAGATGCGCTCTAGTTTTTCACGCATTTCATGAGCAGTGGGATTCAATACAAATCCAAATCGCTCTGCACCAGATGGTGCATCGATCGTATGCACGAGGCGATGCGAGCGCGCCGCTTGCCGAAGCCAGCTATCCGCCTCTTGGCGATCGATAACGTCTTCGACTCCACTTATCTCTTTTGCCTTACTGTGCGACAAGCTGCCATCAAATATTTCATGATGTTCAGCGACAGTCGGTGCCACGAGCCACGATCGACGACGTTTGGCATCCATCAACAGCCACCAATCAGGATAGTCAATTCCAGTAAGGTACCAGAAGTTCCCCTCTTGCTCAAAATGTGCAGCGGCATCATTGCCTCGCTGCATTTGCGTATATGCAGTCATAGCTAATACGCCGCCCTTTAACTCGTCGTACACACGTTCGCGATTCCCCGTAAAAAAAGTTTTATCTAATTCAGCCATAAAAAAAGCATACCACAAATGCCCGATTCAGTTTTTTATATAACATCAAAAATACAGTCATGAATAATAACTAGAAATAGGTGACTACAATACAGATACCGTCACCGCCCTTGCCGCCAGCTCCAGAGGTGTTGCCGTTGAGTGATGCACCGCCGCCGCCAACAATTAATCCAGCACCCCATCCGCCACCGGATGTTCCACTGGCAGCGCCAGCTACTCCAAGGCCGCCGCCACCACCGCATTGGGCTCGTGCGGCCATCAGGTAGCCAGTAAATACAGTGTTTAGCGATGGATTTGAACCATTAGCGCCAGCACTATCATCGACAGTTTGACCCGGCGCACCAGCACCACCCATACCAACCGTCACACCTACTGATGCAGGCAAATCTGAAGCCAAAAATACCGCTTCTGAATAACCTCCTGCGCCGCCACCGCCGCCGCCAGATAATGCCGTACCGGATGGTCCGCGCGCACCTGCGCCGCCGCCACCGCCCGGACCGATACAAACGACTTTCACTGCTACAGCTCCAGCAGGTTTTGTCCATGTACCGCTTGCTGTAAACACTTGAACATCAGTATTTTTGGCAATACCCGTAGGAGTCCCCGTAATTGTTGGGCTTGTGAGGGTTTTGTTCGTAAGAGTCTGAGTGTCAGATACCGTTGCAACTTCCACTCCATTTGCCTTGACGGTGCCAGTGCCTTTCGTTGTCAAATTGAGTGATACGTTGGTATCCGCACCTTGAGCAGTGATTAGCACATCGCTACCGGTAGCCGCGCTATAAGTTCGCATATAGTTGACGGCATTTGCGACAGGAGAAAAAATCGCCATTGAGGCATCACCACCGGCTTTAAAGTTAATCGATCCGGTTCCTTCTGTATACAACCTAATCCCAGTATTGGCACCAGGGCCGTCTGCATATACAAATGCCTCTGATCCCGTAGTGCTCAATACAGGCGTGTTGAGTGCTGGGTTGTTGATTGTCGGACTGGTCAGGGTTTTATTCGAAAGTGTCTGAGCTACTGTCGTAGTTACTACTTCCGCTCCGTTTGCCTTGCCGG
>JAGQNH010000002.1 GCA_020428185.1 Candidatus Saccharimonadota bacterium
ACCTCCCAAAAAACTCCACCTCACAACACATAAGTCTCTCAATTGATGACAATCATGATTTACACTGTAATTCATCGTCATCAAACACTTATACACAAAAACAAACACACTAAAAAAACAAATAGCGCTGTTATCAGTTAGGTGATCTCGAAACCACGAATGTATTTTCGTGGCTCTTCCTGTAGTAATATAGAAGAGATGAGTATTGAAGCACATCCACCACATGTTGATTTGCACGTTCCGGTGCTACTAGATGCTGTAGTTGACTTGCTAAACCCCCAGAAAGGCGAGAGTTATCTCGACTTGACGGCAGGTTATGGAGGTCATGCAAGTGTCATATTGAATCGGACGGGTCATGAAACAAGTGCTACGTTAGTTGATCGCGATGATTTTGCTATATCTCAGCTTGTTGAATTTAGTAATAAAGGCGCGACGCTACTGCATAGCGATTTTGTCAGTGCCGCAAGGCAACTGTCAGAAGAGGGCAAGCAGTTTGACATGATATTAATTGACTTGGGGGTGTCGTCACCGCAGCTCGATCTGAGCGAACGAGGGTTTTCTTTTACACATAGTGGTCCGTTGGACATGCGCATGGATCGTCGTCAAGAATTAACGGCGAAACGACTAGTGAATACTGCAAACGCAGGTGATCTGGCGCGCATTATACGTGACTATGGCGAGGAATCGCCTGGTACTGCAAAACGCATAGCAAATGCAATTGTAGCCGCTAGACCGTTAGAGACAACCGAAGAGCTCGCTCATGTTATCAAGCAGCAACATCGTGGCAAATGGAGTAAAACCCATCCAGCTACGCGTACATTTCAAGCGCTCCGTATCGCGGTCAATCAAGAGCTCCAGCAGATTGAAACTGTGCTACCACTGCTCCCTCGCTTATTAAAGCAAGGCGGTAGAGTAGGTATAATCAGTTTTCATAGTCTGGAAGATCGATTAGTCAAACGATTCTTTGCAGAGCAGTCAGCAAGTGGCTTTGAGGCAGAATTAAGAGTCTTGACGAAAAAACCGATTGACGGGGCAACATATGATGTTCACAATCCGCGTGCTCGTAGTGCAAAATTGCGTGCCGCAGTGAAAATATAAAAACAAAAAATAGGAGGCAGCACCACATGCCAATCCACATTCCAGTAAGGAACGAATCGGTCGACACAAAAGTCACTGTCCGATTTAAATAAGTTCCATTAGTTCAAGCAAGCGAGTTCCGTTTCGAAAAAGTTTCGGGCTCGCTGGCTTGCGCAGCCGATGCTAGCAAGAATCTGCAGCGCAAGCTATCCAAAACAAAAAAACAAACAAAAAGAGATCCACCACATGTCTTATCAAACAACACAGCAGTTATACTCAAGCCGTCGCAGGTCATCCCTATCTAATACAGGTAGTGGAGCGACATGGAATCGTAATCAGAATACCGTCGCCTTTGTCTCTAGTATGAAATTGGGGCCTGTAGCGCATACGATTTTAGTGGCAATGATGGTAGTTGTACTGGGTCTCGTATATCTCACGCAGGCTACTCGTGCAACTAGCTATGACTACGAGGCTCGTGATATCGACAATCGTATCGCTGAATTGACGACAAAGAAAAGTGATTTAGAGGTTGAAAATGCTCGATTAACTGCACTTGAGGCAGTGCAAAAATCTAAGGTTGCGAAGGCCATGGTTGCGCCAGCGGCTACGGATTACGCGCGCTAGGTATATAATTAATCTATGCAGTTTATGGCGTTACGAAAGGGTAGCAGATCAAAGTTGCTTGCAGTATTTGTGTTGGGCATGATGCTGCTTTTTAGCGTCCGGCTTTTTCAATTACAGATTTTGCAGCATGATGAATATGTCCAACGTTCTGCGGCGGAGCAGATTAGGCCACTAACGATACCGGCAAAGCGAGGTCTCATTTATGCGTTAGATGGATCGACTCCAGTACCTCTTGTGATTAATCAAACGGTCTATACGATGTTTGCAGACCCAGTAATGGTGACTGATCCTGATAAGATTGTCGATGTTATTAATCGCGTTGCAAAAGATAATTTGCAGCCAAATCCCGAGGCATTGCTGTCTATTAAAAATAGCAGGTATCAGATTCTTGGGAAGAAGCTAACTAGACGGCAGGCGGAGGAGATTAAGAAAGAAAATTTGCAAGGTGTGGGCTTCCAGGCGGTAACAGAACGTGTATACCCCGAGGGTAAACTTGCAGCTCAGACACTAGGATTTGTAAATGCTGAAGGGCTGGGACAGTATGGTATTGAAGCTCAATATAACGATGCATTGACCGGCAAGGACGGACTGCTGAAATCGGTAACTGATGTTAGTGGCGTGCCGTTAACTATCGGTAATCGAAACATACACAAGCCTGCAAAAAACGGAGACACTATTGTCTTAACGATAGACCGGAACATTCAATCCTATACAGAAAAGGCTCTTGTGAGAGGTTTAAAGAAGGCTGGAGCAACAAACGGCAGTGTCATAGTCATTGATCCTCAGTCGGGGAAGGTGATGGCGATGGCGAATTTTCCTACCTATGATCCTGCTAATTTCGGCCATGTAAAGAGCGCTGCTGTGTACAATAACCCGATAATCGATGAGCCATACGAACCGGGTTCAGATATAAAGACATTTACTGTAGCTGTAGGTATAGATAAGGGAGTTATCTTACCGAACTCTACCTATAACAATCAGGATTTTATAAAAGTTGATGACTGGGTGATACGTAATGCAACACGTGGCCATACGGGAAACATTACGATGCAGACTGCGCTCAACTATTCATTAAATACAGGAATGGTAACGATTGTTGAGCGATTGGGTGATGGTAGTCATATAAATTTGCAAGCAAGAAACACTATGTACGGTTATTTTCATGATCGATTTGGGTTTGGAAAGCTGACTGGCATTGAGCTACCAAATGAGCAGCCAGGAATTGTTATACCACCGACAGATGTTCAGGGTAATGCGGTTCGCTATTCTAATATGTCCTTCGGACAGGGGATGGATTTGACTATGGTACAGGTAGCGTCTGCGTTTAGTACGCTTGTTAACGGTGGTGTATACTACACGCCAACCATATACGGAGGGCTATTACATGAAGACGGTACGTTTATGCAGGCTCCAGTAAAGCAGCCAAAGACGGGTATTATTACTCCAAAAACATCGAAGTTAGTGCATAAAATGATACATGATGCTCGTGCAAAATTCTATGCAACTGAGGATAAGGCTGGCTATGACATCGGAGGTAAAACGGGTACATCTCAGACGCTGGAGAATGGGAGGTATGTCGATAATCAAACAGTTGCGACATACTTAGGATATGGGGGCGATACGATGCCACGATATGTCATAATGGTACAGGCTTCTGGTAAAGGTTTAAATTTGCAGGGTAATCTACACGCACTCCCAATATTTACTGATATATCAAATTGGCTCATTGATTATTTAAAATTACAACCAAAAAGATAGGAAACATATGGATAAAATGACGAATGATTTAACAGAGACCTTTGTACTGTGTTTTTTTGCATTTGTGTTGGCGATGCTATTGACGCCGGTGTATACATTTCTTGCATACAGGTATAAATTTTGGAAAAAACAACGCAAGACAAGTACGACCGGTGAAGCCTTAACGGTATTTACTAAGCTGCATGAGGAGAAATTTAAGCGCAATATTCCTACTATGGCGGGTATTATAGCGGTCGTTTCCGTCACTATTATTACATTGTTGCTAAATCTTGATCGTGCTCAGACGTGGCTGCCGTTGGCGGCACTTGTTGGAGGTGGCGCTGTAGGTCTTTTGGATGATGTGATAAATATCAGAGGCAGGGGAGGGGGTGTCGCAGGGCTTCGCTCAAGCGTGAAGTTCACTATGATAACAGTACTTGGTCTCGCTCTTGGTTGGTATTTTTTGGTAAAACTTGGATACAATGCTGTACACGTACCATTTCTCGGTGACTGGGCAGTGGGGTGGTGGATGATTCCGCTTTTCGCTTTTGCGGTTGTTGCAACAGGTAATGCTGTCAATATTAGCGATGGACTTGATGGGCTTGCGGGCGGTCTTCTGACGATTTCCTACGGTGCATTTGGTGTGATTGCGACGTTACAAGGACATTTTTTGCTCGCGGGCTTTTGCTATACAATTCTCGGCGCATTGCTCGCGTATCTATGGTTTAACATATACCCAGCTAGATTTTTTATGGGTGATGTCGGTAGTTTTGCCCTGGGAACGTCACTTGGGGTCGTCGCAATGTTGACGAATACACTATTCTTGTTGCCTGTAATTGGGGTTATTTTTGTACTTGAAGCAGGGTCTAGCTTGATTCAGATATTTAGTAAGCGAGTATTCGGACGAAAGATATTTATTTCTGCACCGGTGCATCATCATCTCGAGGCGAAAGGGTGGCCGGAAACAAAAGTAACCATGAGATTTTGGGTTGTTGCTGCAATCGCTGCATTTATTGGAGTGCTCCTAGCAATTGCTGGAGGTCACGTATAGTGAACGCTCGCCGGTTCGTAACGAAGCGTAGTGAAGACGCGCCATATGTACGTCGGCACAAGCCGGATTATCAGATTGTTTTATATATGGGTTTATTGATGCTGCTTGGCTTGGTTGTTATGTATGCGATCGGACCCCAGCGTGCCAATGTATTAAATAATGTGTTTGGAACTGACAATTATGATTCGATGTACTTTTTCATGAAGCAAATACTGAGTCTTGGGATTGCAGTTGGAGTATTTTTGATAGTTACATTAGTAATTCCATTTCGTTTGTTTCTCAGATATTCTGGCAAGATTGTCATGATAGGTTTTATTGCATCGGCACTGTTGTTGTTATTTGGCAATATTCTGCATGTTAATGAGATTGCTCAGTGTAGCCTAGGCGCATGTCGATGGTTTAATATCGGTCCTTTTGGATTGCAGCCGGCGGAGTTATTGAAGTTTGGTGTACTGATATTTTCAGCAGGCTTTTTGGGCACTCGAGCCAAGCAGGGATTGATTAATGATTGGTCACGCACGCTTGCTCCTATGTCGTTATTAGTGGGCTCTGCGTTGGTTGCAATAGTCGTCATACAAAAGGATATGGGTACTGGTATCACGTTGGGTGCGATGGTCGCTACGATGCTCTTTATCGCAGGGCTTAGCTATCGATTTGGTTTTGCACTTTTGGGGGTATCACTTGCAATTGGTACATTATTTATTATTTCAGCACCACATCGTATGGAGAGGGTTTTAACGTATTTTAACGGCGATAATCATTCTGTAGACGTTGCAGGTGATTATCATATAGCCCATGCAAAAATGGCGATTGGTTCAGGTGGATTGTTCGGGGTTGGTATTGGAAATAGCATTGAAGCAACAGGGTATTTACCCGAAGCGGTGAATGATTCGGTTTTTGCCATCATGGGAGAGACATTTGGTTTTGTCGGATTAATCGCAATACTTGCAATTTTTACGGGCTTACTTTTGCGCCTATTGCGTATTTCGGATAATCTCGTCGATATGCGTGAGAGGATAGTCGTCGGAGGCGTGTTCGGATGGCTCGCAGCTCACGTTATTCTGAATATTGGTGCTATGACTGGCCTTGTTCCTTTGACGGGCATAACACTTCCGCTACTTAGTTTTGGTGGCACGAGCATGGTGTTTATTGCAGCAGCTCTTGGATTAGCGTTTCAACTGTCGCGTTATACTGTATTCGGTAGTAAAATAAAGGATGATGAATATGAAAATTCTCAGCGTAGGAGGGGGGTCGGGAGGCCACGTTACTCCAGCCGTCGCCGTTCTGCGTGAAATACATTCACGCCATCCTGATGTAGAGTTCCGCTTTTGGTGTGACTATCATTATGCGCCGCAGGCTCGACGTATTGTCGCATCTTTTGATGCGGGTATACCTGTACAGCGAGTTCTTTCAGGAAAATTCCGCCGGTATCATCATTTGACAAAATTACAACATTTAACGATTCCATCGGTTGTTTTTCCTAATATGCGAGACGCTATACTGCTTGTCTTTGGCATCATGCAAAGTATCTTCCGACTTATTTTGTGGCGCCCTGATGTCGTGTACGCCAATGGTGGGTATGTTTGCTTGCCTGTTGGCTATGCTGCATGGCTACTCAGGATACCACTTGTGATTCATGATGCTGATGCCGTGGCAGGACTGACCAATAGACTACTTGCGCCGCTTGCTGCAAAAATTGGTACTGGCCTTCCTCTTGAATATTATGACTATCCACGCTCGAAGGCGACGTATGTCAGTGTAGCGATTAGTTCTGATTTTAAAAAAGTATCAGATGAGCAGCGGAAGAAACTGAAGAAACAGCTAGGATTTGACGATAGTCGTCCGCTCGTCGTTTTTACTGGAGGAGGGCAGGGGGCTCGACAGATTAACGATGCCGTACTGCTGCACTATAAGGAGCTTGTGAGCATTGCTAATGTATTATTGCTTTCTGGTGCGAGCCAATACGATGATGTTCGTGCTTTAACACCTCCTGATGATCCACGTT
>JAGQNH010000033.1 GCA_020428185.1 Candidatus Saccharimonadota bacterium
CTTTGTTGGTGACGAGGATGACGGGTTTTTTGCTCTTGAGAGCTTTTTTGGCGATGAAACGATCGTCGTCACTGACGTACTGTGTACTGTCAACGACCATTAGGATGACGTCGGCGGTATCGACAGCTTCGATTATCTGCTCTTGGATTGTTGCTTCGAATTCATCGTTTGGATCTTTGAGTCCTGCTGTATCGACAAGCCAAAATTGATGACTGTGATAGTTGACCTTACCAAGTACGTTATCGCGAGTCGTACCAGCTTCACGAGCAACAATCGCCTGCTGTGCTCGCACCATACGGTTAAAAAGCGAACTTTTACCGACGTTCGCTTGACCGATGATTGCAACTGTGGGCAGTTTGGTAGCCATAGCAGTAACCATTATAACAGAGGTAGACAATATTGACAATACTTAAATTATTTTGTATAAATATCGTACATAAAATACCCCTAAGCAAGAAATTAAACTGCTTAGGGGTGATTGCTACACTGTGCTCTTCAAAAGAGACACGTCGTAACGAGGAGCCAATCCGCTATCTACTGGCACCCAGGTCGATACCATTAAGAGTAGATTGTTGGGAGTTGAGCGTGGATGGATGAAGCCACCATACAGAAATGGATTTTGATCCCATGTAAGCTGTATTTTTGGTACGCTCCATGGTCCGATCGGTGACGCTGCCGCTCTAGTAACAATTGACGGAGATTCTGGGCTACTGGTGTCTAGATACGACATAGCCCATGTTTTTCCGTCACTGAGCTTTCTGAGCGACGGCTCTCCGAAACTTCCCTGTAGTATCGGACTGCATGATGCATAGTCAGATGACCATATGTTATCGAATACGTTTTTCCCTGCCCAGCACTGGTATGCCGTCTTGTCTAACATATTGTCCCACGACACTCGTTGAAGCATCATAGGGGTATCTGTTGATGGTTGACGGCCAGCACGTACAGAGACGATATATACAAAGTCACCATCTCGCTGCATGCTCATCACTTGATACGGGCTATTATTTTTATCTGGATTATTTGGCCACGTGGGACCGATCCGATAAAAGTAATTGCCGTCTGGCGACCATGCTAGGCCTGAATAATTGTTTGCCCATGCATGATCGTCTGTAGGCCACCATGAGTGCAGTGACATGTACGAAACAATGACATTGCCTGTCTCCGGAAAGCTGATGCCATCTGTTGGAATGACGGTATATTCACCGTTGTTTTTGTGGCCATTGTACATTATCTCTGGAGCAAGACCGTAGCCATCAAGGCCAGCTGCACTATCGAAATGGAGTGCTTTTCCAGGAACTGGTGTTTGATTCGAGCGCAGTAGAATTGGTGAACGCCAATTCCCTACTCCCGGTGTTGCTGTGTCAAACGTGTCGCCTCCCAGGAATCCGACATTTCCACCGGGCAGATTGAACGGGATCATGAGATCTGTAGAATCGCTGCCGAATCGAGACGTTGCTTCGATGTCAGCCCCGGTCAATCGTGTTAGCAATGGGGGCATATTCGGTTTTGGAGGTGACTGGCCCCAATGTGGCGGCTCTGATAGTGCTGACGTTGATACTGCCAGCCCAAGTATAAGTATTGCGGCAAGTGCCACAAGAGTAGATACGAGCTGGCGAAACATAATTCTCCTCGTAGTAGGTGCTCTACAGAGTATGTGTAGCTATCGATAGTATACAACTAAATGTGGTGTATTCAATATTTTTGACATATTAGCAATAGAGTTTTTTGACGAAAAACTCAAACGGCAAGTTGGTTTATACCGATCCTACGAGGTGCGATACATCATATCGAAGAAGGTTTCCGTGTTCCGTCCCGTCATCTTCACTTTGCCATGTTGATACCATCAGGATGAGATTGTTTGGCGTTGAGTACGGATGAATAAAACCGCCGTATAGTGCGTTGAGGTCGCGCCAATTCATTTGTATCTTTGGCTCACTCCATGGACCTGTCGGTGTAGATGCAGTCCTAGTCATAAGCTGTGCGTGTGTGTAGTCTACATACGACATGACCCACGTGTCGCCTAGCTTTCTGAGCGACGGTTCGCCGTATTTACTTTCGGGTAGTAGTGGCTGACACTCGCCACCGAAGTTTTCTCCGTTCCAGCATTCGTAATAGCGTTTGTCTGTTATGTGTTGCCAGAGTACTCGGAGCATCATCATTGGTCCTGTCTGCCTTCCCGCGCGAGCTGTAATGATATAGATATAATCACCATCTCGCTGCATGCTCCACATTTGATTCGGATCGGTATTGCTGCGATTGTTCGACCACACTGGGTCCCCGGGGCCTGGAAGATGATCCGAGCCGAGCATGCGATCAAACGTATTGCCGCCGTCGTTACTTATAGCAATGCCAGCGTAGGATGACGCCCATTTTGCTGTGTCGGTGGCATTTCCACCGACACTCATGTAAGACATGGCTACCCTGCCATCTGGAAGACTAATCGCATCATTTGGATAAATCGATATTTCGCGCGAGTTGCGGTGGCCGTTATACATTACTTCCGGGGCAACACCAGTTCCCGAAATGCCAGCTGCGCTATCGAATATGATTGGTTGATTGATTTCGGGTAGCACATTAGAGCGCAGAATGACTGGCGAGCGCCATCCATCTCGGCCTGGTCGGACGTTTTTGACGTACGGACCCATTGCTGAAAATGTATCGCCAAATAGATAGCCGACGCTATTGTTTGGCAGCAAAAATGGTATACCGAGATCTGTGCCACAGACTTTGTATTCATAACACGGCTGCATATCAAGGCCAGTGTCTCTTGTGATTCGGTCTGCTACAGGCAGTTGTACTTCCTGGGCGATGTTTTGTTCGGTCTCATGAGCTGTGTCCGATGCACTCGTGCAGGCGGGCAAGAAAAAAGTCGCTGCAATCATGTTGGCACCAGCGACTTTTTTTATCCATTTTGGCATTTCTCGTTTCGTATTGATGGTATGTATCTCCATGCACCCCCCTTATAATGATCCAATAAAATGTGACACATCGTAGCGTATGAGTTTTCCGTGTTCTGTATCGTCTTTTTGGCGCTCCCAAGCAGATACCATCAAAATAACATTGTCTGTAGTCGAATCAGGATGAATGAATCCTCCGTACAAAAAAGGTTGTTGTCGCCAAGTAACTTGTACTTTTGGTTCACTCCACGTACCTTCAGGACCGCTAGTGGGATCTTCTATTTTTCGCGTTACAATTTTGGGCAGGCTCGAATAATCAGCATAACTAAGCGCCCAAGTGCCATCATGTAATTTTCGCAAAGAAGGCTCTCCGAATTTTCCTTGCAGTATGGGCGTTGCCAAGTCCTTCTCGCCCCAGTCGGAACCATTCCAGTATGTGTATGCAGTTGTGTCGAGCATTTGATCCCAACGAACACGGAACAGCATCATGGGGCCAGCTCTTCTACCCGAACGGACACTGGTTATATAAATATAGTCACCATCTCGCTGCATGCTCCACATCTGATACGGGTCGTCGTTTTCTGGAGAATTTTCCCACCTCGGTCCGATGAGTTCAAAATGATTGCCGTCGGGACTCCAAGCGAGACCAGCGTAATCAGTGTGCCATGATTTGTCTTCGGGATCGTCTACTTCGATTGTGTGTTGATAAGAGATGATCATGCTACCGTCGGGGAGACTGACGCCGTCATTGACGAGGATATGCCATTGACCTAGAAACTCAGGCGCTTCCCCCTTTTCGCCTTGAGGCAAACCGGCCGCCCCAGTAAAAACAATCGACTCGCCTTTGACGGGAGTCGTATTAGATTGTAGAAAGACTTGTGCGCGATATCGATCCTCACCGGGCTCTAGGTCGTCCAGGAAAGGTCCCTGGACTGCGAATGTATCTCCAAATAGGTAGCCAGTAGTATTGTCGGGTAATGTAAACGGTATGCCGAGGTCTGTACCGCAGACAACGAAATCTCGGCATGACTGCAAATCGATTCCCGTGTCTCGAGTAAGACGTGATCGTTCGTCGTATACGATGGGTTCTGGTTGGGCGTCTTCAATAATGACAGGTGCTTCATCTGGAAGGGTGACGCCTGGATTGTATCGCATATCCCCATTATCTAGCGGCTGTTGGGCTGCAGGTATCATTAGCATTGCTGCAATGCTTGAGGCACCGAGAAACCGTGCTGCCATGTCGGAAACACGTACCCTCTCTCGTTTTTTCCCCATCAATTCTTTCGACATTGATAGAGACCATTATACGCATAAAGCCCGAAAATGCACAGTTAACTTATTTTGCTGTTGTTTGTTCGAAAGTACCTTCGGCGAGAGTACCAAGGTGATATGGGCCAAAATCTGTGCGATGTAGGATGGTGACGGTATACCCGAGTGCCGCAAATGAACGACGGATTTGACGATTGCGACCTTCACTCATTGTGACAATCCATTGTTTGCGGTCATCGGTCATCTTCTCTAGAGACAGTTTGCTTGTGCCATCGTCGAGTGTGACACCAAAGTCGTTTATCATTTGTTGGTGCAGCGGCTCGAGGGCACTACTGAGCGTGACATTGTAGCGTTTTACTTTGTGGTATTTGGGATGCGTCATGCGCTGTGCGAAGTCGCCATCATTCGTGAGTAGTATCAAGCCACTACTGTCGCGATCAAGGCGTCCTACGGTTTTGAGTGAGCGGTACGTCGTCGGAAGTAGCTCGTATACTGTCGGACTTTCGCCTTGACGTTTTCGTGAGCAGACATAGCCGCGGGGCTTGTATAGTGCGATATATATAAAATCAGTAGATGTATCTAAGGGTTTATTGTCGACATAGACAATATCGTCTTGGTTAACTCTGTCACCTATGGTGGCTGTTTTTTGATTGATCAAAACACGACCACGACCAATAAGCTCGTCTGCTTGTCGTCTCGATATGCCACTTGTCTGAGCCAAGTATTTGTTTAAACGAATAGGAAAATCAGTGTTCACTGTATCTTAATATAGCATGATGCCTAGACGGTGGGTGCACCAGGTGCTGGTGGAGTGGTGCCTGGCGTTTGTTGATCTGTAGAATCTACGGGTGCGACAGGTGTTTGGACGTCTGTGGCAGTTGATCCAGTATCTGATGATCCCGATGGCGCTGACTCGCCTGCTGGCGGTAGTGTTGTATCAGATGGTGTTGATCCATCTGTGACTGGTTCATTTTCGATTGCAGCGACAAGGTCGACAGATGGAGCTGGCAAATCTGCCGACTCGTCAGTATTGTTGACTGATTCGTCTAGTCGTGTGATTTGCTCACCGAGACTTGCTGGCGCGGGTGACGAAAACGGCGCAGTAGGCTGCGGTAATGCACTTTCTGCTTCGGATGGCTGTGGAGGAAGTGGGCCTGCGCTCTCATTGCCAGGTGAAGATATAGCAGGTGCATCTGCAACGGCCGGCGTGGCTGGTAACGCTCCGCTAGGTGTGTCCACTGGTTGTGATACTGGTTCAGGTGCTACAGAAACTGGAGCACTAGGTGTCTCTGCAGGTGTCTCAGCAGGTGTTGTCTCAGGAGTTGGGGCTGTAGCTGTGGCTGGAGACGCGTCGCTTTTTGATGAATCACCCATTACTTCATGAACTGTGCGAACGACATCTTCGATGCCGACTTGAGATTTGACGAGATAGCGATCGGCGCCGAGCTGTTCACCACGCGAGCGTTGGTCATCACTTGATAGAGCGGTCATCATAATGACCTTGATGTCGCGAGTTTCGGTGGTGCTTCGAAGGATGTCGAGCATATCAAAACCACTAATCTTTGGCATCATAACATCACTAATGATAAGTTGTGGTCGTTCTTTGATGGCCATGGCAAGCGCTTCTTCGCCATCGCCGGCAGATACGATATCATACCCCTCTGCAAGGAGGCGAACCCCGTATATTTCGCGCAAACTTTTGTCGTCTTCTACTAATAAAATCTTCGTCATATTACCTCTATTCTACTAAAGCATTTTAGAAAATACCATACCTCTTATGTTTTTTATTGTTTTGATGTCGCGACCGGACCTACGAATTGCGTTGCTGGTATTGATGATGTTGTAGTTGTCGGTACGGTGAGTGGCTGTGGCTGTGGTTGTGGTTGTGGTTG
>JAGQNH010000034.1 GCA_020428185.1 Candidatus Saccharimonadota bacterium
GCACGAAGACTATCGCTAAATGCATGAGTAACCTTATTGGAATATTCTGATTGATTCTTGGCAAAATCTCTCGATATCGCTTCTTTGGCTGACTCAGGAATCTGCTCAGCCTCAACTGCAGTACGAAAGCCATCCGTGATTCGGCTCTTCGCGTCAGGCATATTCAATGTCAAAAGAGTATTTGAGTCATCGAAGTCACCAATCTTACTTGCAACAGGATTTTTGCGTAATTGTATTAAGTATTCGTCCTGCTGGATACCCTCAAGATTTGCTGTTAAGCCAGCCGTTAGCATTGCTCCAAAAATTGCGACACCTACCGTAGATCCTAGACTACGAAACAATTGATTAGAACTTGTCGCTACACCCATGTCCTTTTGTTCAAACTCATTTTGAACAGCAAGCTGCATCACTGGCATCACTACTCCCAATCCAGCACCAAGTATCAACATAAGTACCGCCTCATATGCGTATGACGACTCAGGGGTGAGTGTCGTAAGCAAACCAACCATGACCGTGGCAACAACAATACCGACCTGCATGAATATTTTGTATCTACCGGTCTTCGAAATTATCTGTCCTGAGGTAATTGAACTAATCATCAAGCCAGCAATCATCGGCAATAGCATTAGGCCTGACTCAGTCGGAGATGCCCCAAACACCTGCTGATTAAATTGAGTCAGGTACAATATAGACCCGAGAAACGCAGCGCCAAACAATGTCGCAACACCAGTCAGCAATACATAGTTACGATTCTTGAAGAAGCTGAGTGGAATAATTGGCTCCTTTGCCCTTTTCTCAATCCACACAAACAGAACAGCAGCAAGCCCAACGATACTAAACATCATCGCGCGCAACATATCGATACTCCAGCCCGTTGATGCAAGAAAGTCCTTGAATATATTTTCAGTGTTATCAACAGACAACACGAGTGTTCCCAAGGCAATCGTCAGCAACGTCGCACCAATATAATCAACGACTGGTCGACGCTGATGTTTTAATGGTGGACAAAAAACCGCGATAATCGCAAATGCAGCGAGCGCGATTGGTACATTAATCCAGAAAGTCCATCTCCAACTCGTCGTAAGTCCAAAAATCGCATGCGGATCAGTCAACCATCCACCCAGCAATGGACCAACTAATGACGACAGTCCAAATACAGCGCCAATCATACCCTGCCACCTTCCGCGCTCACGTGCAGCAAAAAGATCGGCAATTATCGTAAAGGCATTGGCTGTAATTATTCCACCGCCAATTCCCTGAAGCGCACGCCACATAACTAGCTGCTCAATACTACTAGACATCCCAGAAAGGAGCGAACCGAAACCAAAAATTGCGACGCCTATAAGTAATACGATACGTCGCCCAAAGAGATCCGACATCTTGCCTGCTATCGGCACGGTTATCGTCGTTGTAAGCAGGTATGCCGTTACAATCCAACTGAGCGAATTGAATGAATTAAATTCTTCAACAATCCTACCCAACGCCGTTGCTATGATTGTCTGATCAAGCGCGACCAAGAAAAGACTTGCCATGACAGACAACATTATTATGACTTTTTTGCGCAGCTCTAGTTGATGATGCATTTTTCTCTTTCTCTTTCTCTTTCTCTACAAATACTATTTTTTTCGAAGGAAATAATACGCCAATAATCCGGATAGCGATATGCTGATTGCAATCACTACCCAAAACACATAAGGCTCATGTTCTCCGGGTATCGCTACATTCATTCCATAAATACCCGATATCATAGTCGGCACTGTAAATGCTAGCGTAATCACTGTCAGTAATCGAATCGTCTCATTTAGTCGCGCGTCCATGACCGCCCTGTATGAGTCACGCACATTCGTAATCGTACGAAGCAAACTCTTGCAACGAGCTATCAGCTGTTCGAATTCAATGGACAAATCCTCTACTAAATCTCGATCGTCCTCATATAACGGCAATAGCCTTCCACCAAGAATCTTTTCAATCGCAGAATTTGTTGGTTGCAATGCATCTAAGTAATCATTAAGCTTTCGTTCGTACTCTGTGATAACCGTAATATCTTTTGAGTCTAGATTACGAACATCACTTGTTGTTGCTCGCATTTGCCTATTGATTGATGCGACTCGTGTTTGATACTGTCGGATAATTGCCTCGAGCATCAACATGAACAATTTTGTCTTTTGTGTAGTTGGCGCCTTAACATTATCGATAAACGGCTGCCACAGACGACCGAGACTGTCTCTACTTATCGTCGCGATATGTTTTGGACCGAGCACAAAAAGTATCGGAGTAGTGAAATCATTAAAATCGTCATCCGTATCTGGAAGTCGTGTCAAAAAATACACCCAGCCATTCTCAAGCTCTACACGTGGAACCTCGTGTGGATCAAGTGCGTCAGCCAATAGACTTTCGTCGATACCTAGTTCTACAAGTAGTTTTTGCTCCTCATCGGTGGGTCGTTCAGAACGTATCCAACATCCAGGCTGCAACGTATCACGCTGCTTCATGGCAGGCCTATACTGCGTCGAGCGAAGATATGTAAGCATAGTCAACGTCACTCCATTGTTTATTTATTATTTACTTACCACCAATTGTAACAGATATGGCTTAGACTATTAGTGGTAATGCTTTATAATGTCTATTATGAAATTTATTCCCGACACTAGGCCCTACTGGCACGTTGATGCAAAATGGATATTCGGGATTCTTTTGACTATTTCACTCTCATGTCTACTGATTCTCTCAACTGCACACACCCTTTCCTCTAAAGAAAATGCTCCGAGAATCGTTGCTACAATCATCGGCAAAAGTCTCATGCACAACAATACCGTCGACACTACCGAAATAACAAAAAAGATCAAGCAATCAGGAGGAAAGATTCATCCGATTCCCTTTATACCTAGCATTACAATTACTGCAGCTGATCTCAAACTTACACAAGATGAACTTTCATTAAAAATATTCTTGCCGATCACAAATAATATCTATGACAACGGCATTGAAGAAGCAGCAAATGAATATATAAAATCAGAAACCCAAAAAGAACAGTTCATCAAGCAGGCATTCTTTTTGCAATATTCTACAAAAACAACTCACGATACACTCATGACACCAATAATTATTCTTGGCGCCCTTTCCATACTATTCTCATGTGCAGTCATTTACTTTAGTGCTGGCTGGGGGAGACTTTCAAATATTGGTCTACTACTAATATATGTAAGTCTTCCGGGCATAGTAGTTGCAAATATACTTTTGCACACGGGACAAGATAGTGCTAGTCAGTTGCCAAATTTGGCCTCAGAAATCATAGCTTCGACCTTGAATAAATCGTTCAGTGCTACTGCTTGGATTGGAGTCCTACTCCTTGTGGCTGCACTTGTTGGTAAGGTTTCTCAAATCATCGTACACCGCAACCACAAAGCAAAACAAAACAAGTAAACTATTTTTTTGATTTGCGCCAAAGCTTTGATGGCCACCACATCAAACGGCCAATCTCAAGAGTCAAAGCGGGAACAAGTAGTGATCGTACCACTACAGTGTCGAGCAATACACCAAACGTAACGATAAACGCAATCTCAGCCAAAAATAGTATAGGTATAACATTTAGAGATGCGAACGTTGCAGCGAGAACAATACCCGCACTCGTTATGACACCTCCGGTCACAACCAATCCTTTTATAGTACCTTTCGCAATACCATTTTTGATAGTCTCCTCGCGAACACGAGTCATCAGGAATATATTGTAATCAATTCCAAGCGCTACCAAGAAGACAAATCCAAAGATTATTACCGATGGGTCGGCACCCGTAAAATTCCAAACGTGATTGAACATAAATGCCGCTATACCCATGGTTGCACCGAATGACAATACAGTCGTAATAAGCAATACTATTGATGACATAACTGAGCGCAGCAATAGCATGAGAATAAGTGTAATGGCGAGCAATATTGCCGGGATCACCACACGAGTATCTCTCAGTGCAGACCTATTTGTGTCATACTGCGCAGCACTGACTCCACCAATCATTGCGCTCGCATCGACGTTCTTTACACTGTCACGAAGTCGTACAATTGAATCTCGAGCAACTAGTGATGAGCCCGGATCTGTCAATGTCACCTGAAGCAGCACTTTACTATCAACCGTCTTCACGACACCACCACTAAATGGATAGGCCTTATCTGCTATTGTCTGTACGTCCGGAATCTTACTAAGTGCACTCTGAATAGCAGCATCGACATATACCTGTGGCAAACCTACCATTTCTGATTTGATTGCACTCTTCAGATCTGCCACCTGCTTGGAACGATTCTCTTCTACTTTTTGAATAATATCATTTCGTAGTTTCTGCTCAGACTTACCAATTGGCATCGACCCAGAATCAATATTTGCTGCAGTTACGCTTACAGAAGCCACGCCCTTGTCGGCATCCAGCACTTCGACAACGTCGTCTATACGGCTCTTCTCTGCGACAACATACGCAGGAGAACCAGATCCACTCGGAAAATGCGCATCAAGCACAGCCTGACCATCACGCGCCTCTGATGTACCGAGCACTAAATCACTCTGCGCGACACCATCTGCCTTGAGCTGAAATACGCCAGAAACCGCAACCAACAATACGACTACACATACTACCCATATTCGTCGTGGATGACGCTGAACAAAAGCGCCTATCACCGACCATACAGGATGATTTCGTCGCAAACCATCTTTAGATGTTTTACCAAGGAATATAGGTTTTCGTGGCCAAAATACAGAACGACCAAAGGCATACAATATCGCCGGAAGCAGCGTCAGTGCAGCGAGCACAGATAGCGCAATACCTATACCACCGACAGGACCAAGTGCTTTATTTGATGCAAGATCCGATAGGAGCAAACATAAAAGCCCAGCAGTCACCGTACCGCCGGCAGCAATAATTGGTTCGTATGCTGATTTTATTGCAGACCATATAGCATCTTTTGTTTTCTTATACGTTGTCAGTTCTTCTCGATATCGAGCAATAAATAAGAGTGAGTAATCTGTCGCAGCGCCAATCACAAGAATCGACAAGATGCCCTGTACCTGACCATTGAGCTGGACAATATCCGCCTTAGCAAGGTAGTACACAACAAGAATTGCAACAGACAAAGCCGCCAGTGCAGTGAACAAAACAATAAAGGGTAATATGGGTGAACGATACACTATGAGCAAAATGACAAATACAACGCCCAGTGCAACAAATAGCAGTGTGCTGTCGATACCCTCAAATGCAGTCTGTAAGTCATGTGCAAAAGATGCAGGTCCCGTAAGGTAATAGACAATTCCGGAATCAATTTCGCTTAAACGATCCTTTATTTCCGGGAAAGCTGTCTTAAAATCCGCATCAGTCGCCAGTGGAATCAAAGTAAATGCCGCCTGCTTGTCGTCGGACAAGATTGATGGAGAAATATCACCCGTTACGTCATCTATCCTCTGCAGTCTTTCGCTGGCTTTTGATATCTGCTCTAGATCATCATCCGTCAGCTGTTTGTCATCGTGCGTAAATACAGCGATTACTGGAATTGTTTTTGTATCACTGAATTTCTCTAATTGCTCGTTTACCTTTGTGGCTTCTGCCGTCTTGGGCAAGAAGGCTGACAAGTCAGTACTCGATACCTCGCTAATTTTGCCAAAATAGGGCCCGCCAATACCAGACAGTGCAAACCATATTGTAATAATTGCCGTCGGTATCACAAGCGACAGAAGACGTGTTATTTTTTTATTTTTTACCATTTATTCTAGTGTACCAAAAAATAGACATATGAAGAAAGGGCTCACTCCCCAATCGTACTGTTTTCAGCCGGAGCCGACTCATCTTCATCGAGCTTCAAAAGACGCTTTTGGATGATTTCGTATCGCTGACCAGTAAGTGACGACTCCATGTAATCGTCATTGAGGAGATTAACGAATTTACTCATGTCTCTGTCATCCATTATGATGATAGCGCCAGTGTCATCTTGCATCATTTCGATACCAAGATCGTCTGCATGCTCTAGTAATTGCTCCTGCTTCACAGCAGTTGTATCAAGCTTTTGTAGTTTCTTAATAATACTTCGCTTTCCTTCAATCAATGTCTGCATATTTTGACCCTCTGGAAAACTAAGGCGAAAATTCGCATTCACTTCTTTTACTTTTTTCTCAGCAATTATCGCTTCTTTTGCGTCATAACTAAACATTTGCTTTAGTCTCGCCTGACTAAATACATACATGTCTTGATCAATGACCAACAACTGGTTGTCTGATGGTATGCGAATCGCGGCATCTGCATCAAATGGCACAAATTTTCCGCTACGCAGCATCCAGCCCGCCTTGCCCTGCATCACATTTGACCGAGGCAATACCTTGATGATAAACACATCGTGCTTCATATCAGGATGGCTAAGCCGTGCAGCAATACCCTTCATTCGACTAAAATCATGTTCGTCATCATTAAACGTTTCGATCTCATGCTCCTGAGTTTTAATGAAGTTAAGCGTCTGACGAGCATGTGCAACCTTAAATACTTGCGTACGCTGCAATACGCCAGCTTCGGCCTCAGCCTCTTCAAATCCTCGCACAATCATGCCACCTTCAGCACCCTCAAATAAATACTCTAGGATACCGTCGACAAATAGTGGCTCTAGTTGATCTCTTATCCCTTCGGCAAGATTTGTTCTATAAGGTACATAATTTTTACTGATTAAAAACAGCTGAATTTTTAGGTCTTCTTTAAACTGCAATAGATTATTTGCCCATGCAAATACGTCAGTTGCTTCGTACGTTTCTTTTTCAGTTTGCTCAACTTCTAGTATATCTTGGTCCATGAGTAATCAGCCTTTCTGCGAAAACGTACAATAAAACGTTTTATTTTTAGTAATTCACTTATTTTCTAGTGTACCGGAAAAAGCAGCTTAAAATGCTGTAAAAAATGCATGCCTATATATCGCCTATAAGTCAACAAGCACCGAAACGCTATCCTCGGCAACATACACAATGCCTGATGTCAGTTTTGCAATCTCCTGCGTACCAGAGGATGTTTTCATTCGCACTTTTCCTGGTGTCAACTTCATAATCATTGGAGTGTGGTGCTTCATTATCGCAATCTCTCCACGCTGTGACGGCAAAAATAATAATTCACAAGGCCCGTAGTACATAACACCTTTTTCATTTGTTACCGTGAGGGTGAATTCGTCTTTTGCTGCCATGCCGCTTCCACTTCTTCAATCGTACCCTTCATATAGAAAAATTCCGGCGGTATCTTATCGACTTCACCTGTCACAATTTTTCGTACACCCTTGACGGTATCTTCGAGCTTCACAAAAACACCCTTTGTGCCTGTGTAATTTTCCGAACTATAAAAAGGTTGCGTGAAAAACTTTATGAGACGCTCCGCTCTATCAACAGATTGACGATCTTCTTGCGATAACTCATCTTTACCAAGAACCGAAATGATACTTTTTAGTTCTTCATTTCGCTCGAGTGTCTGACGCGCCATCTGGATAGTTTCGAAGTGCTCTTCACTGAGATACTTCTTGCTTACCAGTACTGAGTTAGAACGAAGTGGATCAATAGCGGGGTATATACGCATACGGGCGAGATCACGAGACAATATCACACTAGCATCAAGCTTGTTCAAAATCGCCTCAACAGCAGGATCGGTAAAATCATCTGCTGGCACATATACCGCCTGCGCAGACGTAATCGCACCATGCTTTGTCGACACAATACGCTCCTCGATCTGACCAATTTCCTGACCCAATGTCGGTTGATATCCTGTATCCGATGGCATGCGACCCAATATTGTGGAAATCTCATTTCCTGCCTGCGCATATCGAAAAACATTATCGATAAATAACAGGATGTCTTTTTTCATAGTATCGCGAAGATACTCCGCAACCGTCAGACCAGCGTGCGCCGCCCGAAATCGAACGCCCGGTGTTTCATTCATCTGACCATAAATAAGCGACACATTTTTTAGCAAATCTTTTTCGCGCAATTCTTCCACCAGCTCGTGACCCTCGCGCGTACGCTCTCCAACACCGATAAATACTGATAGACCTTCAATCGAGCTAATAATATTGTGGATAAGCTCGGTAATGATAACGGTCTTCCCGACACCAGCACCACCAAAAAGACCAATTTTTCCACCCTTTGGGAACGGAGAAAAGAAATCAATCGTTTTAATTCCCGTAACATAAATCTCAAGACTACTATCGATCTCATCGTAGCTTGGAGCTGGTCGTTGAATTGCACGATACTCCTGTGGTGCAAATGGCGGACGACCATCGAGTGGTTGCCCAAAAGCGTTTACAACCCTACCTAGTACTTCGGGGCTAAGTGGCATACTAAGCGGCGCCTGCATATCTATAACCGAAGAGCCTTCTGCGATAGTATCGGTTGATGTCAACGCCATACAACGTACAACTCGATCGTTGATATACTCAATAACTTCAAGCAAAATACCCGTCTTATCAACCTTGAGTGCCCTACCTAGCGGGGGCATGAGTGCATCAAATTCAACATCAATAATCGGCCCTACCGCACGAACGACAGTACCGAGATTATAATCAGCGTTCACAGCCACCCTCCATGGCAGTACCATACAGCTTATGCCACACTGAGTCAACCATCACCACTGAGCCTTTCCATTGCCCTTCAAAGCATCGCCAGACATACGCGATCCGTATAGTTCACGAAGTTTTGCATCAATCATCGCCCTACGTGCCTTGTGGTACTTTTGCCGAATCGCTTTGGATGCTTCTTTAGCGTTATCATATGAGTTTCGCATTGCCACCATTTGAGCTGCACTATATGCCAACATAGATTCTGCGATGTAATGATATAGCGATAATCCAACGACAGTTTGATTCATGTAATTTGATATCTCCTGGGCATCGGGTTCAATGATAAATCGACTCGCAGCGACATTGTCTTTCGTTTGCTGCTGCATTGCTTCTTTGTATTGCTCCTCGGTATCTCCAATCGATATATGATTTGTTTCTACAACCTGTTTCGACAAACTCTCAAAACGTGGGTACACAAATGTCGTATGTGCGTATTTCGAGACAAGCGCATAAATAGGCTCGATATCACGCAATGACGACTTCTTGGGTGCAGAAAATGTATGCACCGTACGATCAGTCTTATCCTTAAATCGTGCATGGGTCATTTTACCAATCAGCAAAAGATCGGCACCGTGCTTTTCATACGTCTCCTCGGCAACATCAAGAACCTGATGCATTAACCCCCCTGGCATACCCCAGTCAATACCGATAGCAACGACTAGTTGTCGATGAATTACCTCTGGGGGTGGTGGAGTTAACTGCTTTAGGACACCATATATTTTCCAAAA
>JAGQNH010000035.1 GCA_020428185.1 Candidatus Saccharimonadota bacterium
TATTTGGTTCAAAGACGAGGGTAAAATTACTCCATCTCTTTTTAAATAATCCAGGTAAGTCTTTTTATGTTCGGGAGATTACTCGTCTTATCGATGAACAAATAAATTCCGTACGACGCGAGCTATCAAATATGCTATCGGTAGGTATTATTACTAGTGATACGGCCGACAACAAGCTTTTTTATGAGGTAAATCAGAGGTATGAGCATTATGTGCCGCTTAGAGCAATTTTCTCTGATAACAAGGGTGGTAGTGCGGGTAATTCAACTATTGCAGTGACTACGGATTGGCAGCATCTTATCAAAGATATTTCTGGCCTGAGAGTGGCAGTGGTGTCTGGTATGCTTGCAGGGAAGGCTGGGGATGGAGTAGATCTTTTGCTTGTTGGTGATGTTGTGCCTTCAAAATTAAAGAAGGTTATGAAGGATATTGAAAAGATTGAAGGTAGAGAGCTGAACTATAGTTTAATGACGTATGATGAATTTTATTATCGACTAAGCGTTCGTGATAAATTTATTACAGAGATATTGAATAATAATCATACGGTTTTGGTGGATACCGATAAAATACTGAAAGGATAACGTATGTTTGATATTGAATATAAAGGTGGAAATGGTATTGTAGTTTCTACAAAAAAAGTACAACTAGTTTTTGATCCAAAGCTCAGTGTCGTAGGTCTAAAGGATTTGTCAGTCAAAGATGCGGTAGAAGTTGCAACTGAATCTCGATTCGCTCTAAACGATCCCGCTGCACGACTTCGTATTGAAGGCCCCGGTGAATATGAGATTGCCGAGGTGTCTATTAAGGGTGTTCCAGCTATACGGCATCTCGATGATGATACTGCCGAATCGATAGATACTATATACAGAGTAGAGATTGGGGATGTTCGCATGGCTATTTTGGGCAATATTGCTCCAAAATTATCCGAAGAGCAACTTGAGGCAATCGGTGTTGTCGATATTGTAGTTCTGCCGGTTGGCGGCGGTGGGTATACATTGGATGCGACATCGGCGGCAGTTATTGTGCGTCAAATTGAGCCACATGTAGTTATTCCGGTGCATTATGCCGATTCGGCAGTATCGTATGAAGTACCACAGGATAACATGGACGTATTTATTAAGGAATTAGGAGCTGCAACTGAAGACGCAGGTGCAAAATACAAGATTAAGGCGGCGTCATCAGTGCCTCAGGTTCTAACAGTTGTTCAGATTGCTCGCAGTTAGGGCAGGATGACTGGTTGATTCAAAAAAGACACCTTTCAGGGTGTCTTTTTTGAATTGGCGTACCTCTTACTTGGCTTGAGTAAGGATGCCTTTTTTCTTGAGAGTTCGAATCGCATGTGTGCTTAGGGTCATGGTGACCTTCTGGCCGTCAACAACAAAAGTCTTCTTTTGGAGGTTTGGCTTGAATACGCGCTTTGTGCGACGCAAAGAAAAGCTCACGTTGTGACCGAACTGTTTACCTTTACCGGTTAATTCGCATTGTGCTGCCATGTCTATAATTCCACGTCTTATCTTTTTACAATCTTACCCAGTGTACCTTTTTTTGCGACATCTGTCAATCTCTATTACCGTAGTGGTATAATTGATGATGAATGAACGAGCAAACGATCATCCAGCTTTTTGTGATCTTAGGCGTGATTTTATTTTCGATGACACTTCACGAGGTAATGCACGGATTTGTTGCGTACCTTCTTGGCGACGATACAGCTAAGCTTCAGGGGAGGCTGACTTTAAATCCCGTGAAACATATTGATCCGTTTCTTACAATTCTCCTACCACTCATATTAGCTCTTGTGGGTGCCCCAATTTTCGGCGGAGCGAAGCCAGTACCCTTTAATCCAGGCAGATTACGGCATGACGAGTGGGGCTCGGCACTTGTGGCTATTGCAGGGCCATTAACTAATTTTGTTATAGCTTTTGTGCTATTCGGCACCAGTATTGTGTTAGGCTATGGTTTATCGGGGACTTCTGATATTGTGGGCTTGATTTTTTATTATGGAGTTATTGTGAATCTTGGATTTTTTGTATTTAATATGATTCCGCTACCTCCATTGGATGGCTCTAGGGTTTTGTATGCGCTTGCTCCTGATTTTGTACGGAGGGGTATGGAGTTTATCGAGCAGTATGGTCTAGTGTTTGTATTTGCGATTGTTTTGTTGGCGAGCTCAACGATTGGATCTGTTATTGGTCTCGGAATATACTCAATTCTTGATTTCTTCACAATTATTTTTGTACGGTAATACGGTATAATAGGAAGTGTCCAGAGGGTCTGTGGCGTATATGATTTTCCTAATATCATATGATAGGGAGTCCAAATGATCTGTTTCCGAGGAAATAGTTTGAGGACACCCACCTTGCACATAGCGGGGAATATCAAGCGTTGCGGGTCATCTGGGCACCTTCGTAAGAATTAATTATCGGGGTGTGGCGCAGTTTGGTAGCGCGCACGGCTGGGGGCCGTGAGGCCGCTGGTTCAAATCCAGTCATCCCGACCATAAACCGCAGATTGCGGTTTATTTTGTATCCACACAGGGAAATATCCTACGGCTTTAATATATCATTGACAATGCGAGTGAATTATAACCAAAGTCGCTTGTGATTTTGGTACTATAGATATATATGAATCAACGAATATCGGTGAGAGCAATTATCAAACAGGACCAGGAGATGCTTTTAATTAGGCGCTCTACTGGTCGAGATAGTATATTGGGCCAATACGAATTACCTGGAGGTAGACTTGATTACGGAGAGCAGCCGGAAGATACGCTGCGTCGATATCTACACGAGGATGTCGGTCTTCATATTGAGAATGCGTCATTGTTTGACGTCGTGACGTATATCGATCGAGATGATCGCAATATTCAGTACGCAGTTATTGTGTATTCGGTATCAATTGCAGGTGGTCACCATGAACCCAGGTTGAGTGAAAATTACGACCAGTATATCTGGGAGAAGTTGTCAAAAGTACAGCATAGTACACTTACAGACCTAACTCAATTATTGTTGGGAATTATACATCAAGAAGAGATAACAGATAAGAGTATCGGCCATGTTGTTTCGAGTGATGATGAAGTTACAACGAATGATATTGTTATTTTTGCTGATGGAGGCTCTCGTGGAAATCCTGGTCCGTCCGCATCAGGCTACGTAATTATGGATAATGAACAAAGAATTCTTGCTCAGGGTGGTGAATATTTGGGTATTACTACCAATAACCAGGCGGAATATCAGGGCGTGCGTCTTGGTCTAGAAAAGGCACTCGAGCTTGGTATAAAGTCGATTGAGTTTAGGCTCGATAGCATGCTTGTTGTTAATCAGATGAACGGAACGTACACGATTAAGAATAGGGACTTATGGCCAATTAACGAAAGGATTAGGGAGCTGATTTCTCATTTTGAAAAGGTGAGTTTCCGGCATGTTCCAAGAGAGATGAATCAGTTGGCCGATAGTGAAGTTAACAAAACGCTTGATCAGCACAAGACTGTATCAGATAGTATATAATAGTAGAGCAGCTTGTTGGACGATCGCCCGTTGTTTCATCGATGGGAGGAAAGTCCGGGCAGCATAGGACATGACAGTTGCTAACGGCAACCGGGGGTGACCCTAGGGAAAGTGCCACAGAAACAAAACTACCCCGACATTAGTTGGGGCAAAGGTGAAACGAGTGGGGTAAGAGCCCACAGCGTCGTCTGGTGACAGGCGAGGAAGGTAAACCCTGTTAGCTGCAAGGAGATCTGCATAAGGGGCGGTCCGTCCGCAGGTCGATATCCGCTTGATTTCATGGGAAACTGTGAAACTAGATAGATGATCGTCTCCGCTTATAGCGGTACAGAACCCGGCTTATCGACAAGCTGTATTTAAAATAACTCCCATCTGGGAGTTATTTTAAAGTGCGTTGTCTGTCATTATTTTTTCAGATGCTTAACTACTGCACTGAACGCTTTTGGCTCATTGACTGCAAGTTCGGCTAGAACTTTTCGATCAAGTGCACTTCCGGCTTTCTTTAGGCCATCAATAAGTTTAGCGTATGTAGTGCCATTTTCTCGTGCAGCTGCGTTGATACGGGTAATCCATAGACCTCGTAGGTCACGCTTCTTGTTGCGTCGATCTCGGTAGGCAAATTGCAGGGCGCGTGTTACAGCTTGCTTCGCAAGCTTAAACGAACGTGTCCGGTTGTGCTGCATACCTTTCGCGGCTTTAATGATTTTTTTGTGCTTTGCGCGTGCTGTTACGCCTCGTTTGACTCGCATTATCTATACTCCTAGTGCTCGTTTAACGTTCTTTGCTATAGAACCGGTTACGGTAGCAGATACGCCGATCGCACGCTTTCGACTCTTGCTCTTCTTGGAAAGCATATGAGTTCCGAATGCGCGACGTCGTGTAAACTTACCCGAGCTGGTAAGTTTGATACGTTTTGCAGTACCTTTATGGGTTTTCATCTTTGGCATTATTTTCTCCTTACTACAATGCTGAGCGTTCGGCCAGCCATTTGCGGCTGTTGTTCAACGACAGCCTCGTTTTCGAGCATGTCAATGATTCGATGAATCATATCGTAGCCCAATTCTTTATGTGCCATCTCACGACCGCGATAGAAAATTTGAATTCGTACTTTGTGTCCCTCGGCTAGGAATCCACGGATTTTTCGAAGTTTAATTTCAAGATCTCCGGAACCAATTTTCAAACCAAAGCGCATCTGTTTAAGTTCACTTTGTTTGCTGCTACGCCGATTCTTTTGCTGTTCCTTCATCTTTTGATACTGGTATTTACCCCAGTCGATGATTTTTGCTA
>JAGQNH010000036.1:0-305 GCA_020428185.1 Candidatus Saccharimonadota bacterium
ACTTTCTTGGTACACCCGACAGGATTCGAACCTATGGCCTTCGGCTCCGCAAGCCGACGCTCTATCCAGCTGAGCTACGGGTGCTCGCAACTAAATAAGTTTACCATATTTTTACAGAGGTGACAAGCGCTACTATATCGCTATAGCCGCAACAATCGCACCATACGATCAATAGCGTCTAGCTTGAGCTCTTTCATAGGTAAGCGTGAGCCGAGCATATCGACAATCTCTTCACCAGATTCTTCTGGGAAATATACCGATACTCCAGGTTGGAACCTCTGTATCGGGATAAGCATAATAGAGTA
>JAGQNH010000036.1:373-10287 GCA_020428185.1 Candidatus Saccharimonadota bacterium
CGTAAGCCCCTCATCAGTCAATGAATATGTCAACTCTCGCGGCGGCTGACGAGAAATCAGCATTATCGCAACAACCATAATAACTATAAGCACTGTAAACGGCCACGCCTGTGACAATACAGAAAGAACCAACAACACCAAGACAGCAGTGCCAAAAAGCACGTACCACGCCGGACCCTTTTCGCGGTGTATGAATTCATGCGCAGTCCAGGTGATTGGCTCACCAGTATAATCTTCTTCTTGTCCGCTAAGCTCGTCTTCAACAAAAGTCTCATCAGCACCCTGCGATAGCACACCCTCCTGTACGCCTTGCACTGGCGTAACCGAAGTATTCACCTCCATATTTTGCCCACTAGGAGCTACTGGAACAGCTTGGGTTTGATCAACACTTGGCTGATTCAACTGCTCTTGATCGGGGCGATAAAAACCCTGGTCATTTGGATTCATAGTAACAGTATAGCACGAGCAGAATAAATGAACGCGGTCTGGCACATTTTGTTTAGCAGAGGGGGGAAGGTGACACTTCGATGTTCACCCACCTCTAAGTTGAGAGGTTCGGCGTAGCGAGAAAGGAAGCGAGAGCTTGCTCTCGACCCTTTTGAGCGAAGGAGCGCGGGCTATAGCCCGAGCGATACTCCCGCTTAGTTTTACCTTCGGCAAAACGCGGGAGTTCGAAGCTCACATCCGAAGCAAGAAAAATAGAGACCAAAAGGTCTCTATTTTTCTTGGCGGAGGAGGGGAGATTCGAACTCCCGCTGCAGGTCTCCCCACACTAACGATTTAGCAAACCGTCCCCTTCAGCCACTTGGGTACTCCTCCGTATAACGAACTACGTATCACCACGTAGCTCCTGCACAACACGCAACATCATATTTTCAACCGAAAGCTGAAGGGGACGGTATCCGTCCAATGATTTGCGTTTCACGCAGCAGCTACTTGGGTACTCCTCCGTATAACGAACTACATATCTAGAACATTTGTACATACATATATTCTAGGGCTGAACTTGATAGATTATAGCACAACACAAGAGGTCAGACTAGACCCAGAATCTTCCCGTCTATTGACTTTATGCTTATTATTTGTTATAATAAAGATATGAAAATGAGGTTGTTTTCGGGAGTAATTATATTAACTGCTGCAATTGCGGTCAGTTTGTGTGTATCCCAAGATACATTTGCCACAAGTCTCAGTATTGCATCGGGTGCGAACGCGGCAAAGGGCATAGATCAAGCGACTGATCTGTTTGGTCAGACTGGTATATTTCGCACAATCACCAATGTTCTGCTATATCTAATAGGCGCAATTAGTGTCATCATGCTCATCATCGGTGGCTTGCGCTATGTTGTCTCTGGCGGCGACTCAACCGCCGTACAGAATGCAAAGAATACGATTCTTTATGCAATCGTCGGTATCATCGTCGCAATACTTGCCTACGCGATAGTAGATTTCATTATTACGTCATTTACAGGTACAGGTGGCGGCAGTCTCGCTCCAACAAATGTCTAATTAACAAGACAAAGAAAACAGAGGTCATAAAGACCTCTGTTTTCTATGGCGGAGAGGGCGAGATTCGAACTCGCGGTGAGTTGCCCCACGCTGGTTTTCAAGACCAGTACCATCAACCACTCGGTCACCTCTCCATATATGATATATTTCAAAAATATACTACCAATTAATTATACCAAATTAACAGGGGTTAATCTAGTGGCTGCCTACTAATTGAGGCAACTCGTATGTCAGTAGCGCCAGCTTGCCGCAATACTTTTGCCGCTGCAGCTAGTGTTGCACCACTTGTCACTACATCGTCAACCAATACATATGTCATCGTTGGATTGAGTATTTCATGGCAGGCAAACGCAGACTGAGCCTGCAATATGCGATCTCGAGCATTTGCACCACGCTGTGTGGTATTTGAGATGCGCTTTAAGCATGTACTCATGACAATATTTCGTTTTCTTGCTAGTCGACGGGCTACTAATAACATATGATCATACCCTCGTTGACGAATGTGAGAACGTACTGTCGGTATAGGGACTATGACCGTCTGTAGAGGGAGAACTGGTAGACGCACATCAAGCAGATCTGCAAGAGGTATATACGCAGACCTCGCATTGTTGAATTTATAAACATCTATCAATCGACGTAAGCTATCGCGGCGATCAGCCACTACCCACGCCTCCCCATAGGGAACCTTGCAAGTATGACATATGCCATTCTTCACGAATACACCGCCCGCACAGTTAATACACGTACGAAATTCGTCATCTGCGATGTCATATTTACAACCATCACACAAAATATTGCCAACTAAACCGCACCCACAACAGTGGTGAGGAGCAATAAATGTAAGCATTTTATCAATCATTGTGATTTTTACGTTTAGGCCTTGTGTTTGGTTGATTATATCACTGCTACTGGCTATAATGTAGGGGACTAGTTGTCAAGAGCCAAGAGTAAAAGTGGAGGATACCATGGCCCGTAAACAAAATAATAACGACGATCTATTGATCGAAGATGAATTGGCCGCCGCATTCCTGAATGACGACGATCTTACAAGCAGCGCCGACGATGGGGGCGTAGCTCCAATTGATGATGAGCAGCTTGAAGACGATTTTCCAGGACAGTTGGCAGTTGATGTATATGAGACCGAGGACAGGCTTGTTGTAAAAGCCCGAACTGCAGGTGTCAATAAGGATGAGCTCGACGTGAGTATTTCTGATGGTATTTTGACTATCAGCGGCACACTAAGTAGTGGTGATGATGTCGATGTCAACAATTGGCACATCCAAGAATGCTACTGGGGCGAATTCAGCCGAACACTCGCTTTGCCGGTTGCCGTCAAAGAAGATGAAGTCGAGGCTGTCCTCAAAGACGGCGTACTCACTATCACCTTCAACAAGGTCAAGCAAGAGCACGCAAAGAAGATTCAAGTTCTTTAATCAGTGTCGTTCGTTTAATACAAAATATGACTCGAAAGAGTCATATTTTGTATTAGAGCTATACTGAGAACCCTGTTCAATCCAATAATACGGAATATAATAAAACTCCGCTGCTGCGCGGAGTTTTATTATTGTGAATAACTACTAGTTGCTTGTGAAGCTTTCGATAACGAAGTTGACCACCGCGAAGGCGAGAATCGCTACGACAACACCGACGATTGCATAAAGAATCGTATTCTTTGCATTCTGTACGGCGGTTGAGTCGCCGCCAGAGACAACATAGCGAATACCACCGACAATAAGCATAATAACGCTAATCGCACCAATCAAGAAGAGAAGTACGTTTGTGATTGTACGAAAGATTCCGCCCTGTCCGCCATCGCCAAAGAGGCTAGCTGCGTCACCCTGCTGATCCTTACCCTGTGCCGATCCAGCACCATCGCTCAATCCTTTATCAAAGGCAGCGTGCGCAGGTAGTGCGAATAAGCCAACCCCGAGCACCAACGCAGGTACTACTAGTGTAGCTGACAGCATTTGTTTGATTCTTTTCATGTATGAACCTTTCATTGTTTGATTACTTTGTTACATTTATACCAGACATGCGTTATTTTGTTAAGTGCTTGAATACTAGTTACTGCCACTAAACGAATCGATGATAAAGTTCACAATCGCATATGACAATATCGCAACAACCAATCCGATGACAGAGTAGAGAATTGTATCTTTTGCAGATTTAATTTGTTGCGCCTCACCATTGCTTGTCGCATAGCGGATACCGCCAATAATTATCATAATCACCGCAATCGCACCGAGCAGGAAGAGAAGTATATTAACAATTGTTTTAATGTAGTCCTGAAATGTCGTTTGGTCATCTCCTGTTGTCGAAGCACCACACTTGGCCTGCTCTGCGGGGGATAAACCGCTACAGTCTTGTACAGCACCGACAGGAACCACTGGTGATGCGACCAGTCCGAACATCATCATGACACTCACTACAGCTGATGTTATTTTTTTCATATTTTTCTCCTTCTTACATTGATTAAATGAAGCTGTCTATTACAAAACCGACTATGGCGTACGCCATAATTGCGACTATCAGGCCAATGACCGAATACATAATCGTATCCTTGGCAGATTTAATCTGCTGAGACTCGCCGTTACTCGTTGTGTACCTGACACCGCCAATGACAATCATCAATACTGCGATAATGCCAAGTATGAATAAAATTATACTAATGACGGTCTTCATCATAGTAGGGAAGTCATCTTGAACTGCCGCGCCACATAGATCACCCGAAGAATTCGCAGCTCCTGATCCACCACCTGCGCTAGTACCACCAGTGCCACCAGCAGCTCCTCCGTCTGGACAATTCTGAAATACATTAATAGCACCCACAGAGGTCGGCATCATCGACGCGAATACGATACTCGCAGTGACAATAAATGATGATAGATAGCGTTTCATATATTCTCCTTATTTTGCTACATTCTGAATAATAAACTGTGTTATCGCAGCTGCCATAATGACAACAATCAATCCTATGACCGCATAGGTCACTGTTTCTTTTCCTGCCTGTACCTGATTACTGTCACCATTCGCACCGACAAATCGTATACCCCCTATGACAATCATAAGGACAGCGACAATTCCAGCAATAAAATAGACAACTCCCAGTATATTACCGACAGTTGTGCCATCAATAGTATCCGGCGCTCCTTTTAGATGTAGGTCGTCTTTTGTGATTTTTATTGTTGTATCTTGCGCTGCAAAATGTTTCGCTTCTTTGCGTATATACATTACTGAATACTCCCTGCAATAAACGTAACAATCGACACCGACATAATCGATAATACCAAGCCAATAATTGCATTTTGAATCGTCTTTCGTGCAGCAACAGTACCGCTACTATTGTCACCCTGAGTCATATACTTAAATCCGCCCCATATGATAAATATCAAAGAGGCATATCCTACGACATAAAGAATCATTTTGACGATATTCATAGCGATAATAGTAAGCCATTTGCCGAACTGCTCTCCTGTATCTTTCCCGAGACATGGATCCCCTGGTGACAAAATAGTACCCTTGTTGTCCTTAAGTAGTCCGTCATACCATGCCGGAAAAATTGCAATCGTTTGCGGCGATAACGTCTTACATGGGCCAGATCCCACAGCTGCTGCGATTGGAGCAGGTGAAATAACTAAAAATGAAAGAAACAAAACAAAACCTACAACAATATTTTTCATCCTATAATTCCTCCGGGTATCAGCCAGTTAATAATAGCGACCATGAAGCCATACAATAACAACCCAATAACCACATTCCGTATGATTGTTTTTGACTGATCGATTTGCGACTGACTATCACGCGCAGAGGCATATAGTACTGCGGCGTAGGCGATACCCCCAGTAGCAACAATACCTATCAATACCGTCATCACCAGTGTTGCAATCTTAATCAAATCCCCGATCGCACCAATGCCGCTATCGCTAGAGCATGAGATGAATTGTGTCTTCGTCTTACCGCAATTTGCAGCAAACACAGGCTCCGATACAGCACCAATGCTAAACAGCATCGCAAATAGGGCTAGGGTTGTTTTTATTTTGTTCATCATATTTCTACGCCGTTATTATATCACCCCGCCAGGTATCAGCCAATTAAGAATCGCAATCATAAATCCATACGCAAAAATTCCGATAACAATATTTCGTATCTTAGTGCGTGCGTCAGATACGACAGACTGTTCATCCTGAGCCCTTGCATACTGCACAGACTGCCACGCAATTCCACCTACAGCTGCTACTCCTATCAAGACAGTAAGTGCTTGGATAATAAATCTAAGTACGTTTCCTATAACAGTGACACCCTCTTCCTTTCTATCGCATTTAATCAACACAGTCTCAGCCTCGCCACACCCATCTGAATTTACAGAAGGTAGCGTAATAGTGGGCCTTGGTGATTTTGTCGGGTTAGTGCCATTTGCGCACTTTCCTGTTTTTTCATTCGGTGTACTGCCGTCACTACAGTACGTACCGTCATACGTCTTTGTTGATTCACATCGCGGCTTCTGAGCCCCGTCAGTGCCACCGATCCATTTTCCACCCCTTGCTACACATTCCGACTCATCCTTCGCAGTACTTATCAATTGCTTATCAAGACATTTTTCATAATCTTGAAATCCCCATTCGTTAAAATATTTAACACCCTTATTAAAATCCACCTTGTCATAGTCTGCCTTTTGACACGAATTTATAACTTCTTCACATTTTTTCTTTTGATCAAATTGTGTCGTTTGACTCGCAGAGGTATCAATAGTACATCCACCATTTTCCGTAGCCAACTTCAAGGCAGATGCTTCGGCATCGTCAAATGCCTGCTGTTGCATCTCCCGTAATCTATTGCAGTTTTGCGTAGAGCTTAAAACTCCATTATCACAATGCATCCCAATGGTGGCTATATTGTCAGGTGTACACTTACTCAGATCAATCGACTGCTGAATACATGTCGCAGTTGCGTTCATACACGATCCATCGTCTATGGAGCCAAGGTCTAATCCGCTCGGATTGCCTTGCTTACAACCTTTTGCCATTTGTGTATACATATCGAATATTAATCCGCGCTTATCAGGAATACTGACCCAATTCTCAGCAAGGCACCTATCCTCAAAGCCAGCATTTTCTGCACACCACGCATATGCCGTATTTATATGCAGTATCAAAGCACCGGCAGTCACAAGGAACCCCATTAGTGTCATAAACGCAAAATAACTAATCATTGATGGTGTTTTTGGGTATATAAACTTCATAGTTAATCTGATTATATCATTGACACCATAAGCGACATAACAGATACTTAAAAGGTATATGTTACAGCGCGTGTCGAACCAGTTGGTTGACGGATTGCGCACACTTCTTCGGCGTGGGGCGTTGTTAGCTTTTGCAGGTATTACTTCTGTGTTTGTTGCGGTTTCGCCACTATCCACACCGACTGCATCAGCTGCATTACTTGATTTTGGACTCGGTGGCAATAGCTGTGCGATCGAGACAGTAGGGTGGGTGATTTGTCCCACTATGCGAACCATAGCCAGGATGGCAGACAAAGGTTTCACATATATCAATGATTCCTCACTAAAACTCAATTACAAGCTCTTTGGCGAATCAAACAAGACATTTCAGGCCTGGGAAATTATGCGAAACATAGCCAGTGCGCTCTTCGTAATTGCGGTTTTAATTATCATATACAACTATCTCATCGGGAAAACCGGTGGAGCGTATAATTTTAAGAAACTACTGCCTCGCATGTTAATTATCGCGGGCCTCGTGAGTATGTCGTATACGTTTGGAGTCATCTTGATAGACATCTCCAATATACTTGGCGATTCAATATGGACTATATTTAAGAATATCTATGGTAACGGAAGTCCAGTCCTGCCATTAGGAGCCAGTGCAAATCCACTCAACGATGGCAATTTAACAAAGATGACTGCGGCAGCACTCGGCAATACAGCTCTTGTGTGGGTATTGTTGCCGCCAATAGCTGCCATAACAATCAGCATTGCCGTTATTACAGCAGCTGCTGTAATTATCATCATTATGCGAGAAGCAATCATAGCGGCACTATTACTCGCATCGCCAATCATATTTGTGTTTTATCTCCTGCCAAATCTTGATCGATTCGCAGGACAAGCGATACGTATGTTTATTCAGCTCCTGATGCTATACCCAATCATCGCACTACTAATGGGTACCGGACAGATCGTCAGTTTGGCAGCGGGTAGCTGGAATGGCCCGACAGCTTTTTACGGCGGCGGCACTTTCAGTATCATTCCTGATATGATTGCAGCCGCTGCGGCGACAGTTCCATTACTTGGCGTGTGGTTTATATTCAAAAACATGTCGACATTTATGAACGCTGCTAGTACGCGAATATCCGCAAATCTCGCGAGTCGTCGTGGCGGATCAAAAGACGACGAAAAAGCTCGAGTCACAGGAAACGCAACAGCAGGCGCATCAAACAATAAACTCACCGGCGGTCTTTTGAGCCCAACAGGACGACGACAGGCGTACAGCCGCAACAAGCGCCGATCATCACTCGGTAACAGTAATCTTACAAACAACATCAAAACGAGCGGTGCTCCTGGTGGCGCTGGCGGTATTGGCGGCGATGGAGGTGAGGGCGGCGCAGGCGGTATTGGCGGATTCGGTGGTGACGGTGGCTTTGGTGGCTCCGGTGGCGCTGGCGGTATTGGCGGCGATGGAGGACTTGGAGAGACAGTACCGAACAATACATCCATTCAAAATAACACCGTCAACCAAGCCGCAAACGCACAAGAGATGCTTGCCAAACTAGATGCCGAACAAGGGACAACAAAAATCGAATCAGACAGCAAGAGCGGAGGTGTTGATGCCGGTGAAGTAGCAAAGGCACTTTCAACATCAGAAGTACAGACACAGGAAAAAGAAAAGAAAAAGCAAGTCACCGCAAAAGATATATTCAATAGCCTCAACAAAAATCATGGTCACGACTCAAAAGACAAGGACCGCAAGTTTAGTTCAGGTCCAGCCCCAGCAGGTAGTGGTAGTGGAGATAGTACATCTACCAGCAATAGCCCGTCCGCACCAACAGTCAGCTACAACGCGCCACAAATGGCACAAGGTGGCATCGTCAGCGGCACATCAGCACCACAACAACCTGCACAAATTGTCGCAGTACCTGTCGACATAACCGGGTCATCATTACTCAATCAAAACCATCCGCCAGACAACATAAGCCAACCGCCAATCAGCGGAACAGAAGAAAAGGCAAAAGCCAGGGCTCAAAAGTACCTATTTGAAAGCGAACAGGATCTGCGTGAAGCTGAGGATTCAATAGATATTCTTGGTCACAAGGATACATTAACAGAGCAGCCACACACCTCAACAAGAAAGGATAGCGAGAAGGAAGATGAATCCTAATCAAAGTCCCGTAAAGAAGACCGTCTCTGAATCAGACTACGACAACAAGTTCAACCTTCGAACATCAGGCAAGTCTGATGAGGTTAAGAAGCAAGAAAATAACCCTGATACCAATTGGAAGACAAATAATAAAAAGAAGAGAGAGCTGACCGAAAATAAAGATGTTAGTAAAAAATCACACCGTCCTCGATTTGGAGTCCGTAGGTCCGGATCTCTCAAGAAAGGTTCATCACTTCTTTTTATCGTAGGGATGCTTGGGCTTGGAGTTCTATATACATCCGTCTTCGCGCCCAACATACTACTCGTAAATATTAAAGAAATGTACACCAACGATCTTGCCGATGCTACAACGGCACTCGAAATATATACCCAAATTATGTATTTCAATAAAATTGGCCCTACTTCCGGCCAAGATTGTACAGGTTCGCCACCAATGAGTTCACAGCCTATTAAATGTAAGCTCACAACTATGAGTCGTAGCCAAAAACTCGCCTTTGAAAGTCAAGGCTTTACAGTACTTGGCACAAAAGTATACGAAGATAATCGTGACGATGGCGATCCTCGCAATGACTTACCTGTTAGTCGCTTCAAGGCACTCGCTATTATTCCACCAAACTACAAGCAGGTTGTAGAGTCGGCAACAGCAAATGGCCTCTCTTCATTTTCAAAAATTATAAGTGGAGACGGTGATATTTCAGATGCGGTATCTGGTGCCATAAACACCCTGATGAATCCACTCAAAGATGCGACGCAAAGTCCTCAGGCTCTATTGAATGGCATTCTCAGCAATGCGCCAATTACATCAGGACCCCAACTTTGGCTATATTCGCAATTAAGTAGCGTGTCAAAAGCTCAGGTATACAGCGTCTTCAATCCACGCTCGAGTTTTTTTAATGATGAAAAATTCAAACAACGAATACTTAGTCGCTACAACATGACAAGAAATGTCACAATATCCGGAACCACAGAGGATCAAGTCAATAAATCATTCGACAAATCAGTCCAAGCACCAGATGG
>JAGQNH010000037.1:0-164 GCA_020428185.1 Candidatus Saccharimonadota bacterium
GTATGGAAGAATTCTTCCTGTGAGCTTTCCTTGCCAGCAATAAACTGAATGTCATCCACAAGCAGTACGTCACAAGAGCGATACTTGTCACGAAACATGGCTGTGGTCTTCTGACGGATGGCATCCACCAGATCGTTAATGAATACTTCGGAGGGCACGTAAAT
>JAGQNH010000037.1:178-2009 GCA_020428185.1 Candidatus Saccharimonadota bacterium
GCCCGCAGATTGCGTGCGCGGCAGCGATGCGCAATGGCTTGCAGCAAATGCGTCTTACCTAACCCGACACCGCCGTGAACAAAGAAGGGGTTGTAGCTCCCACCTGGTAGATCGGCAACTGCCTGCGCAGCCGCAAACACCATCTGGTTTTCGTTGCCAGGTATGAAACGGTCAAAGGTATATTTGCTATTGAGATCGTGATCCGGCAGCGGGGCACGTTCCGGGCGCAGAATCTGCTGGTGCAGCGGCACACTCGGCTGACTGGTATCCTGCTGCGCCATCAACTGGAACAGCGGCATTTGCACCAACTCTTCAGCCAGTGCGGGTTGGCGAACTGGCGCTTTATGCAGCTCAAAGCGCAGCTCGACTGCTTTGCCAGTCACATCACTCAGCACGCGGCGTACATTGCGATACAGACGATGCTGCAGCATATCACGGGCGTATTCATTGCGAACGCCAATTACAAAGACATCACCATCAACCGCCAGCAAGTTGGCACCACGCAGCCACGTCTCGAAGCTCGCACGGTCAAGCTGCAATTCCAGTTGATGGTAAGCTGTGTTCCAAAGTTCTTGAGCGTTCACATTTATCTGCCTGATGAGTGCTTCGCGTACTTTTCAACGCCCGATAGCAAAATACAATGAGTCAGGATCGGGTGATTTACCCCGATTGCCGCGTGTCTATGAACCGGTTGTCCGTTGTAGATTGGTCTGCCGCGCGAAGAGTGGTTCGCGGCTCCCCCATGACGCCCTTTTTTGGAGGGCTTTTGGTGATCAACGTATTGTCAAGTATAGCGAGTAGTGGAAGTGATCTCAACCGATTCCAGGGGAATCAACCTTAAAAAATTGAATATTTTAAGGTTGGGATATTTTCTACCAGAAATCGTATTACGAAATACAAATTGTAGTTTTCTTGCCTGCCTCTCGCGAGGTCGATTCCAGGGCATTTTTGAGGCTTTTTGAGTACTTCCGCGGCAATATCTCCTCAGAATCGATCTAGATGTTGATTAAGCTGATGGGATTTAGAAAAAGTCTGAGGGTGGGCAAAAATTTTAACATTGGGATAATTTCTCCCCATCTCTGCAGAAACTTGTGAAAATGACCTTTAACACAATACCGATAAGTTTTAATATGACTTTTTTTATTACACTTTCTAGACTTATTACGAAATTTCCAGTACAATCAAAGGTGCGGTTACATTCTGCATGACGATATGCATCAACAGCGGAGGTGACGCGATGCCCGATGCATACGACGACGACACCGCTCATAGCGACTCGAATGAGTTTGCGAATCAGTCCACTGATGACGCAACGGGAAAGCCAGATGTAATTAAAGTTTCGGCCAAGTCCCGTTCGACAGCAGTAGCCGGTGCTATTGCTGCGGTCATTCGTGAACATCGCTATGCGGAAGTACAGGCTATTGGTGCCGGTGCTGTCAATCAAGCGGTGAAAGCTTTAGCGATTGCTCGTGGATACTTACAAGATGATAGCATTGATATAGTATGTGTGCCTTTCTTTAGAGAAGTCGACATTGAAGGTCAGGAACGCACTGCGGTCCGCTTCAGCGTAGAAATTCGTCGCTAAAAGTAAGTCAAACATGCGTATTGATCTACATCTTCATACGAACGCTTCCGACGGACAGCATACGCCATCCGAACTTATCGATATTGTGCGCAAGCACCGTCTCGATATTATCGCCGTGACCGATCACGATACGACGGCTGGCATCGCCGAAGCACAATCCGCGAGTGCCGGCTATCCCCAAGTTATCCCTGGCATTGAGCTAAGTGCCGAGGACGAACAGGGTGATGTTCACGTCCTGGGTTATTT
>JAGQNH010000038.1 GCA_020428185.1 Candidatus Saccharimonadota bacterium
ATCCTGAGTACGTACGCTTACTTGACGAGACTCTTTATCCTTGGGTCCAATAATAAGCTGTACGGGCACTTTATGCGCAGTCGCCTCCCTAATCTTCTTTCCTAGAGATTCATTCCTATCGTCACGAGAATACCTTACCTCGTTATACCTAACGGGTTTCATAAGTACCAGCTCTTCGAGGATCTTTTCGACCTCTTCGACATAATCAATTACAGTATCATTGATGGTCAATATCCTTACCTGCTCAGGTGCCGCCCAGAACGGGAACCAGCCCGCAGTGTGTTCGATAAATACACTTAGGAATCGCTCTATCGAGCCCAAAAGCGCACAGTGAATCATTACCGGATGAACAGCATTACCCTCGGAGTCAGTATATTCCAGGTTGAACCTTTCGGGTTGAACAAAATCGAGCTGCACTGTCGCCACTTGATGTTCACGTCCAATTGCGTCAGTAGCCATAAAGTCAATCTTTGGACCATAAAAAGCCGCCTCGCCATCTTGTTCAAAATAATCCAAGCCATTGTGCACTACAGCCGCTTTCAGCTGCTCTTGAGCAGAATTCCACAGCTCGTGATCTCCTAAATAGCCGTCACCGTCATCACGATAGCTAAGTCGCACTCGCAACTTCATGCCAATTGCGCCATACAGTTCATTTGCAGAGGCAAGCAACCCATTTATCTCATCCTGAATTTGATCATCTCTACAAAATACGTGACTATCATCCTGAGTCAATGATCGAACCCTATTGAGTCCTCCGAGCTCACCTGTTTTTTCATCACGATAATCAGTTGTCGTCTCTAGAAATCGTACAGGCATATCCTTGTAGCTACGCGGCTTGCTGATATAAATTTGTGTATGGTGAGGACAATTCATAGGCTTAAGTGCCATCTTGTCGCTCGTTTCTTGACTAGTAACAAGGAACAGTTCATCACCGAACTTTGCCCAATGACCCGATTTTTCATACAGATCAGTTTTTGTAATATGTGGCGTCCATACTTTTTCAAAACCCCTCTTTTGGCGCAACTGATTCGAATAAGCTGCCATTACATCGCGCAAAATCGTTCCTCTCGGTGTAAAAAGCGGCAAGCCAACCCCAACCAATGAAGAGCTTGTATACAAATCAAGGTCACGACCAAGCTTTCGATGGTCACGAAGTTTTGCTTGTTCCAATTGCTCCAAATATGCATCGAGCTCTTCTTGAGTGGCAAATGCAACGCCGTATAATCGTTGCATTTGTGCATTATTTTCATTTCCACGCCAATACGCACCTGCTACACGCAGTAATTTAAAGGCGCCTACATCTCCAGTATTTGCCACATGCGGACCACGACACAAATCAGTAAAATCACCGTTAGTATAGAAGGATACTTCGTCTACAACAGCATCCCCCTCTGTAATAGTGCCCAGCTCATCAGCGTTAAGTTCCTTAGCTACGGTAGTACCGCTACGTTTAAGGTCGTTTAGAAGCTCCTCCTTATACGGCTGCTTCTCATTTCTCGCCCATTCAATAGCAGAATCAACAGGCTTCATGTGACAAACGAATTCCTGATGTTCTGCGATGACTTTACGCATTTCTTTTTCTATCTTTACGAAGTCATCTTCAGATATCTTCTGATCACCGAGATCGATATCATAGTAAAATCCATTCTCCACTACTGGGCCAACGCCAAATCTTGCACTAGGCCACAGTCGTTTCACGGCCGATGCTGTTATATGCGCCAAACTATGTCTCATTGCGTATATATTGTCATTCATAGATACCTCTTTTCTTTTTCTACATAAAAACATGCGATATCTAGATTCATACAAAATAAACCTATAGATCGCATGTCTCGGGTCTCAAAACTACTTTCAAGACGGTTCCACCGGACTTTTACTCATAAGACAACGTTATCGTACGTTCTCATGCCCGACGAAGCTCAACGGTTAGTTACTCCGTATCAATGCTTACTGTAATAATACTTAAGACAACACATGATTGCAACACTTTAGCTTATCTGTTAATATAGTATGGTTCATGGGCGATTAGCTCAGCTGGCTAGAGC
>JAGQNH010000039.1 GCA_020428185.1 Candidatus Saccharimonadota bacterium
AGTACATTCCGGCCGGCAGGTCGGAATCTTTAGTATAAGAAAGGAAAACATTATGGAAGATTTGAATATCAAACAGCTTACACTCGCTGTTCGTACGATTGCTGAGGAGAAAAACTTACCCGAAGAAACAGTACTAAGTGTTATTGAACAGGCGATTGCTGCTGCATGGCGACGTGATAATGGCGAGCGTGACCAAGAGGTTCGTGCGGAGTTGAATACTCAAGACGGTACAGCGAAGGTTTTTGTGGCTCGAGAGGTTGTTGAGGCTGTGGGTAGTGATAGTGTCGAAATAAGTCTTGAGGACGCACTGAAGCTTAAGAAGGATGCGAAAATTGGTGACATAATCGAAGACGAACATGACGTGACGTCATTTGGCCGAGTAGCTGCGCAGACAGCAAAGCAGGTTGTATTGCAACGACTTCGTGAAGCCGAAAGAGAAGTTGTCCTGGCGGAATTTGAGGACAAAATCGGTACCGTTGTGACCGGTACAGTGCAACGAGTTGAACCACGCGTTGTTCGAGTTGAACTCGGCAAGGCCGCAGGTATTATTCCGCAGAGTGAACAGATCCAGGGTGAGTATTATAGTATTGGTAGCCGAGTTAAGGTGTTTATCAAGGATATTGAGCGGGACAACCGAGGGCCTCAATTGATTTTGAGCCGCGGTAACGAAGCATTTGTCGAGTATCTCTTCCGTCAGGAAGTGCCAGAAATGGAAGCTGGCGCGGTAGAGATTAAGGCGATTACACGCGAAGCTGGTCGTCGTACGAAACTTGCAGTTGTAAGTACTGTCCCTGGTGTCGATCCTGTCGGTACATTTGTAGGTGGCCATGGTACTCGAGTGCAGGCGGTTATGAATGAAATTGGTGACCAAGAAAAGATCGATATTGTCACATTTGATGAAAACCCTGAGCAGTTTATCCGAAATGCATTGAGTCCAGCGGAAGTGGCCAAGGTAGAGATAGATGAAGAGGCAAAGACTGCAAAAGTTTTTGTTGCTGAAGATCAGCAGTCTATCGCTATCGGACGTGGTGGGCAGAACGTGCGGCTTGCGTCACGATTGACTGGCTATGAGCTTGATATCGAGACTGCGGTTCCTGAAAAGAAGGTTGAACCTGCAAAACCAAAGAAGAATATCGAAGATAGTTTGTTTAGTGCGATTGAAGAAGCTGGTGATGATACTGGTGCCGACAAAAGCGAAGATAACAACTAGATTGTAAGAAGCTAAAAAAATACCGCCCGAAAGGGCGGATATTTTTTATGTCTGAATGTCTCGACGAATAAATCCGAGCCATCCGATGATTGTTAGGAAGGCAATGATGGCCAGTAGTATGTAGATGTGATGTGCATTGAGGCCATGCTGCATGATTTGTGGATTGTTGTAGTAATGAAATATTGACAACTTATCAACTACTTGCAGCTCCTTGACTGCGGGCGCTAACGAGGAGACGATGAAGCTAAGTGCCGCGTAGCCACTTGAGAGACCGATTACCAATCCCTTTTTGCCGATAGCCATGGCGGCCGCGAACGCGACTAGTCCGTAGGCAATGTTCATAAGCCACGCAGCAAATACTGATTCGACGATACGATTGAAATCTGCACTCTTCTCTATGAGCGGCAATGCGAGATATATCCCAATGGCAATACCAATACATACTACCGCTACGAAAAATACGAGTGCAATCAATTTTTGGAAATACACGGATGTTCGACTAACCGGTAGACTGAGAAGTGATTGGAGTCGTTTGGAATCCTCTTCACTTGCACTTACACCTATAAATACCATAATCGACATAGCAATTGTCAATATGACTAGATTGGGACCAAAGATTTGTTGGCCGATATAACCTGGAATGGTCTTAAAATCAGCAACGTCGCCTACGAGAGACTGTAGGGACTCGGGTACAGAGTTTACTATTTCATCGATACCTTCTTGGTTAAACGAATTGAAAAACGCCATCGTTATAAAGGAAACGAAGATGATACTTATCGTCCAGCTGAGTAGCTGCCAGCGTAAATTAAATATTGTTTTGAGTGCGATATTTCTAAACACGTTGATTCTCCTCGCGGTAATAACCCATAAATAGTTCTTCGAGGTCAGGTTCGCTAATTGTCAGCGAATCGATTGTCTGAGAGGCAAAAACGTGGATTAGTCGGTTGATATCACCTGAAAATGTAAACGTCACCATGCCATCAATTTGTTGTAGGTTTGCAACACCATTGAGTTGAGTGAGTTGTTTTGCAAAACGGCTATTTTTAAGTCTTGCTTCAATCTTGCGAGGGGTGTTTTTGAGTAATGTCTGTAGAGAGCCTACATGCACCAACTTCCCATCGCGGATAAACCCGATACGATCACAGGTCTCCTGGATCTCGCTCAAGATATGAGAGGACATAAATGTCGTCTTGCCATTGCTCTTTCGTTCGGAAAGTATCGTATTGAATTCGGTTTGGATAAGAGGATCTAAGCCGCTCGTTGGTTCATCAAGAATCAGTATATCTGGGTCATGCATGAGAGCCGCGATTAGTCCAATCTTTTGTTTGTTTCCGCGAGATAGGTTCTTGATCTTCACAGAAGTGTCTGCCTTGAGGCGTTTTACTAGACTTGTGATTGTTTTTTTGTCGACATTCTTGTGTAAGTGAGAAACAAAGGATAGATATTGTGCTCCAGTGAGTGTCGGGTCGGTCTCCATGTCACCAGATAGGTAGCCTATATATTTATGTACTTTCTTGGCATCTTTTTGATGATCGAGGCCGAGGAGTTCGATTGATCCGGAGTCGGGCCGCAAGAGATCAAGAATAGTATTGATAGTTGTCGATTTGCCGGCACCATTCGGTCCAAGGAAGCCGAAAATTTCCCCTTGGTTTACAGTAAGATCTATGTCTTTTATGCCGTGCTTCTCGTCGTATAGCTTTGTAAGATGCGAAATTTTTAACGCAGGCACTGGCTTCTTTCGTATAGTACTCATGGTTAGTAGTGTATATCGTTTTTTATAGTCGGTCAAAATTAGCACTCTATTGACGAGAGTGCTAACCGCAACTATACTGAATATATAGTGCAAAAAGTACATATGCTGCTTGCGCTGTAATGGAGGAACGACGATAATGAATAATATGCCTGATGAATTTACAGACTTCGTGTCACATCTTACCGATAACGCTCGGACGAGCTTACAACATGCTGATGCGATTGCGCGTGGATATGGTAGTGCGTATATCGGCACGGAACATTTATTGCTAGGTGTTCTGGCGCAAGGATCATCTGTTGCCGCAAAAGTCTTGGCCGATGCTGGCGTGACACTAGATAGGGCTGAGATCGCACTAAATCTAACACCGCGAACACTCGTCGTTAGTACGGGTGCAAAGGGTCTGAGTGAAACAGCAAAACTAACATTGAAGATGAGCTGGGATATCGCTCAAGAGTTCCACCAAGATTATTTAGGCACGGAGCATATTCTTTATAGTATTTTGAGCCAAAAAAATGCACGAGCAACAGTTTTGCTTAGAGACATGAATATTGACGTGCCGACACTAACCGGTGAACTTGAAGACTTTTTTGATCGCCAGTCAAGCGATTATCATCAAGCGATGGAAGAAGGCTTGAAGCAGGGCGCTAAGAAGCGTCGATCGGGCGCTCTTGAGACGTTTGGAACAGATCTGACCGCAAAGGCGAAGGCGGGAGAATTGGACCCGGTGATTGGCCGTGATGAACAGCAGGAGCGCCTTGTGACTATCTTGAGCCGACGTACGAAGAATAATCCTGTACTTATTGGTGAGCCAGGTGTCGGAAAGACTGCAGTCGTCGAGGGTCTAGCGCAACGCATAGCGCGAGAGGATGTGCCTGATCATTTACTCGATAAGCGAGTAATCCAGTTGGATCTTGCTGCTATGATTGCTGGTACGAAATATCGTGGCGAATTTGAAGAGCGCTTAAAAAAGGTTGTCGATGAACTCCGAAATCAAAAAAACGTTATTTTATTTATAGACGAGCTGCATCTCATTACAGGAGCGGGTGCCGCTGAGGGTGCCTTGGACGCTGCGAATATGCTCAAGCCGGCACTAGCGCGCGGTGAATTACATATGATTGGCGCAACAACGATGGATGAATTTCGTAAGCATATCGAAAAAGACAGTGCACTCGAGCGTCGCTTCCAGCCTATTATAGTCAAGGAGCCGTCGCTCAAAGATACAAAAGCTATCTTGCGAGGTCTAAAGACATACTACGAGAAGCATCATGGTGTAACGATAAGTGATGAAGTGATTGATGATGCGGTATATATGGCTGATCGCTATGTCAGTCAAAGATTTATGCCAGACAAAGCTATTGATGTTATTGATGAGGCAGCCGCTCTTGTGCGTGTACGCCATAGCCGAAAGCCGAGTAAAATTCGAGATTTCACAAAGCAGCTCAAAAACTTGAACGAAAAAATGGACGAGGCTGTATTGTCTGAGGATTACGAGCGTGCCGCCCTGTATAAGACGCGAATTAGTCAGTTGCAGGAAAAATTATCCGAAACAAAGGAAAGAGATGAGAACAAGTCGCCAGTTATGCTGACTGATAACGACATTGCTCACGCGGTTTCTACTATGACCGGAATACCAGTGAAGCGATTGCAAAAGTCTGAAACTCGATTATTGC
>JAGQNH010000040.1:0-2705 GCA_020428185.1 Candidatus Saccharimonadota bacterium
TATGGTTGTCGTTGAGAATGCATCTAGCCAGATCGGGCAAAGCGTCGAGATCGAGTTCATTAGAAGCCTACAGACTGCTGCAGGTAAGATGATGTTCGCAAAAAAGACTGACACTGCAGCAAAAAAGAGCGCGGCAAGCCCAAAACAGCAATTAAAGCCAAAAGTGCAAAAATCAGGTGGCACAAAGCCGTTGAAGCAATCAAAACACCAGACTCGTAATTCTCAGCAGGATGGTTCAAGCAAGCGGGCAGCGTCACGGCGTCCAAAAAGTCGCGAAGACGCCCTTATTGATCTTGTTGAAAAACAAAGCTAGTTGCTAAGGAATTGGTTCGTATACCTGCGTCGATGATCCGGAGTAGTATAGGTCATCCGTCACATTTGCAGTTATTGTAAATGGATCTTCACTATCAGATGTGTATGTGGCGTTGAAGCTGCCGCCCGCACCAATTGACTGAGAATTTATCGTCTTACCATTTACGAGTATCGAAAGATTATTTGGTCTTCCTGTGCCTGAGGCCACTGTAACGGTTATCGTATATACGGAGTCTGTCGCTGATACGTCGATATTTGTTATTGTGGGCTTCTTGTCGGAGCACTTATGGGCATCGTCATCCTTGGAGGCATCATAGCCACTTGGCGATAGATACTCTATCTTCTTTGTCGTTGGGTTAATCGTCCTGAGTACATCTTGCTCGGTTTTTGCGTCCGGAGGTGTACAATCAGTCGCTAGCTTCTGAGATACCTTATCAAAGGTAAGTTTGGTGTATTGTTGAGCATTCTTTCGGTCATACCACGATGGGTATAATTCGCGTCCGATCTGCTGGATCCCTTTTGGTCGTCCGTACCAATCACCTGGCTTCCATTTGCCTTCTTTCGCGTAGACGTTCTGATGTGCATACCCCATAACGGTATTCACAATTTGGCCTGGAAGCGAAGAGTTGCCATTGAGAAGTGGCTTGGGCTCATTATTGCCCAGCCAAACCGCCATAGTAATCGCAGGACTATAGCTCATCATCCATATATCCTTCGACTTGCCATCAATATCTGACGTACCTGTCTTGCTTGCTGTCTTCACCTTGCCATTGTCGACGACAAGTCCAGGGAAGTTCGTGCCGTATAGGCCCGCTCGTGCACTATCATCACTGAGAATATCGGCAATGATATAGCTGACCTGTGGGTCGATGACTTTTTTAGACTGGTTGTCTGTCCACTTTTTGAGTACATCGCCATCGCTGTTCTTCACCTCAAGGACTGTTGACCATGGCTTGTAGACACCACCTCGTGCAAGTGTAGAGAATGCATTGACGTGATCAATCTGAGTTGTGCCGCAGCCACCGATTGCTGCAGCAAGTCCAACCTGTACTTCAGCACCTTGAGTGCAGTACGGCGTATCTCCAGCTGCATGGATGAAATCTAGTGTCGACTTCACTCCTGATATTTGCATCGCCTTAATAGCTGGAATATTACGCGAGAGTGACAAGCTGCTACGGATAGTGATATTACCAAGGAACCTACGATCGGCATCATTTGGCGTGTAGTTTCCTGGGAATGTGGTGCGGGAGTCCGAAAGGACGGTGCCGCTGCCGTATATGTTTAGACCGTCATTTTCATGCTTGGAGAATAGTCGGGCAAACACGAGTGGCTTAATAGTAGAGCCTGGTTGTATATAGGCAGTTGCGGCATTTGTTTGGCCAAAGCCTGGATAGTCATAGCCTCTACTTCCCATCATAGCTATAATCTGACCTGTTTTTGTGTCTTCGAGGGTTGCCGCACCGTTATTGAAGCCGGCATACGCAGGAATGTTGACCCCGTACCTAGGACTGATTCCGTTAAACATTTCCTTGAACGATTGCTCGAGCTTTTTTTGGATGCGTAGGTCAATTGTCGTTTTGACGATAAGACCACCTTGACCGACTGTTGCTTTGCCGAGCTCTGCTTCTAGCTGTGATCGTACTAGTTGTACAAAGTGTGGCGCCTTGATATCGGCAAATTGTGATGCCTGCGGAAGTATAGTGTCGAGAATTGGTTCTTTTTTGGCTTTTTCGGCTTCTTCCTTCGTGACATACCCCTGGCTGACCATCTCATTTAATACTTTGTGTTGTCGCCTGATGAGAGGCTCTTGTCCGAGAGGATTGTATGGGTCGTATAGTCCAGGTTCATTTGGTATAGCGGCAAGTAATGCTGATTGCGCTAGATTAAGGTCTTTGGCATCAATGCCAAAATATGTTTTTGCGGCAGATTGCACACCGTTGCGGCGACCGCCGTATGGAGATTCATTGAGGTAGAGGTTGAGGATTTGATCTTTGTTATACATCCGCTCGACTTCAATAGATAGAATCATTTCCTTGATTTTACGAGGGATACCGGCAAGTCCACGTTGTTGTGCCTCATGTGAGAAGAATACTTGTTTGACAAGCTGTTGGGTAAGAGTAGAGCCGCCCTGCGTACTACCCCCGCTGTAGTTATTGATAACTGCACGCATAATGCCTGTAATACTTACACCACCGTGTTTGTAGAAATCCTTGTCTTCAATTGCTACGGTAGCTTCTTTCATGAGTGTGCTAATCTCGTTGCCGTCGACGACTAGTTTGTAATCTCCGTCACCTTTGTCTTCCCAAAGAAGTTTGTCATTGCGGTCAAAGTACTTCGTCACTGTTGTATGGACTCGTTTTGAAAGTTCTTCTGGCCTGATAGCATCAAGATCT
>JAGQNH010000040.1:2726-7143 GCA_020428185.1 Candidatus Saccharimonadota bacterium
GTCAGTACCCCAAGAAGCACAAGTACACCAAAAATCTTGGCGCTCATGATAATGCCTTTTTTGCTGAACCAATATTTAAGTACCCGTTTTGGATGAGTGCGGGCAATTAGGCGCAGAATAGGATTTTTTGGGAGCGTCGCTAAATACTCAGCCTTTTTTCGTTGGGCTGCGTCTTTTTTTTTTTTGCTATAGCGACTGATGTTCGTGTACACATTTAGTTTACGAGCACGGCGTTTTTTTGCCACCTTTGTGTCCCCATTTCTCATAAGCGATATTGAGAATATTATAGCACTTTTCGGAAAACACAACATACATTTCTTTGCTACAATATATCTATGAAATTATCAGAAGAACTGAAGTGGCGTGGCTTTATTAATCAATCAACCCTCGAAGATGTATCGCTAATTGACGGCGAACCGATTGCATTTTATTGGGGGGTAGATCCAAGTGCGCAAAGTATGACGATCGGCAATCTTGCGTCGGCGATGCTCGTTAGGCATTTTATAGAACATGGGCATAAGGCTACTTTATTATTGGGTGGTGCGACGGGGCTAATAGGAGACCCCGATGGCAAGAAAGACGAGCGAAACCTGAAGTCGCAGGAAGAAATTTCCAGTAACAAAACGGCAATTTCTGATGAGTATAAGAGAATTTTCTCCGGAAAAGACTTCACGGTTGTCGATAATTATGACTGGTTTAAGGATATGAATTATCTATCATTCCTGCGTGATGTCGGCAAGCATGTGCCATTGAGTAATATGCTTGGAAGAGATTTTGTACAGGCTCGTCTAGGAGAGGGCGGCAGTGGTATAAGCTATGCTGAGTTTAGCTATAGCCTTATACAGGGTTATGATTTTCTACATTTATATCGCAATGCGGGCGTGACGCTGCAATTGTGCGGTGCGGACCAGTGGGGTAACTCAATTGCTGGTGTCGACCTAATACGACGAATTGAAGGTGGTGAGGCACATATACTTAGTACGCCATTGATAGTAAATAAGACAACTGGTGTAAAGTTTGGCAAGTCAGAGGACGGTGCTGTGTGGCTAAATCCGCAAATGACAAGTGTGTATGCGTTTTATCAATTTTGGTTAAATGTCGATGATGCAGGTGCGATTGACTACGCAAAAATATATACGTTGCTGTCAAAAGAGGAAATCGAAGCGCTTTCAAAAAAGCAGCAAGAAGATCCAGGAGCTCGTGACGTTCAGAAAACGCTGGCTCGCGAAGTTACCGCGCTTGTTCATGGTTCTCAATCTGCAGAAAGTGCTGAGCGCGTCACGGCTGTGCTGTTTGGCGGTATGTCATTCTCCGAACTTTCTGACGATGACCTTAATCTATTAGCACACGAAATTCCAACTGCACAAACCGGTGCGACGGCCGTCGACATACTTGCAAACAGTGGCTTGGCATCAAGTAAGGGAGAGGCACGACGGCTTATCTTGAGCGGTGCAATCTCAATAAATGGCGAAAAAATATTCGATGATACGACCGTTGACGAATCAGTTTTGATTAAGAAGGGTAAAAATTCTTTTCTACTTGTACGCTAGGCTGACGTAAATGGTATAATGAAGCCTCAATAGTAATTCTGGAGGGATACATGACAAAGAAGGTTATTGCATTTGATCTTGATGACACGCTCGCTGTGACAAAATCACCTATTTCCGATCAAATGGGGCAAATTTTGGTGCGACTTCTTGAGCACTACGATGTTTGTATTATTTCTGGCGGTAAATTTGAGCAGTTTGAAAAGCAAGTGGTAGATCGCCTAGAGGCGCCAGTGCATATACTCAATAGACTGCATCTTATGCCGACGTGCGGTACTCGATATTATAGATACGATGAACTCGATAAAAAATGGCGGCTACAGTATGCGGAGGATTTAACTGTAGCAGAGAAAAAACGCATTGAGGATGTTACTGAGAAAGTAGCTAGGGAAGCCGGTCTATGGCCAACAAAACCATATGGTGATGTTATCGAAGATAGAGGAAGTCAGATTTCAATCTCGTTCTTAGGTCAGTTGGCACCAGCTGAGAAGAAATACGAGTGGGCAGCGAAGCATTCAGAGGATAGACTAAGAGTGAGAGATCAAATTGCAGAGCAAATTTCGGAATTTGAGGTACGCGCTGGCGGATCCACAACAATCGACATTACTCGGTTGGGTATTGATAAAGCCTACGGTATGAAAAAACTATGCGAGGCAATTGATATTAGCAAAGACGAAGTGTTGTTCGTGGGAGATAAGCTCGATGAGGGAGGTAATGACTATCCTGTGAAGGCAATGGGAATTGACACAATAGCTGTCAAGCGCTGGGAAGACACCATACTAGTATTGGAAGGCGTATTAGGCGTTACGCATTCGGATCGATAGTGGCTCTTGTTAGAATAGATTCATGAATCTTGATGCGCCACTTGAATCAATAAAAGGGGTTGGCGAGAAGACTGCCGAGCAACTTCGGGCAGCAGGATTATTGACGGTACGAGATCTTATATCGTTTTTGCCTCGAAAGTACGAGGACTTTTCTGAAGTAGTGAAGATAGCCAATATAAAACCAGGCATGCGGACGATTCGTGCAAAATGTGAAAAAATCGAGACGAAAAGAGTTCGACGTGGCATGACAGTAACGACCGCGACGTTAGTAGATGCGTCAGGTAAGTTGCGTGCAGTTTGGTTTAATCAGCCGTACAGGGTCAAGCAATTACAAAGTACGGATGAGGAGTTCTTCTTTTCTGGCACGTTTGAATTTAGCTACAATCGATTTCAATTATCTTCGCCTAGTGCAGAAAAAGTAAGTGAAGTACCCGTATCAACTGATCGCATAGTGCCGGTGTATAGGGCAGTTAAGGGACTCAAGAGTCACTTAGTGCGTAAACTACTCGTGCAGCTACGGCCGTATATGGAGGTGCTCAAGGATCCGATGCCCGAAGCGATAATTCGTAGACAGAAATTACGCAGTTTTTCTCAAGCGGTTGTTGCGTTGCATTTTCCTGAAGATAACGATGACATACGACGTGGACGTGAGCGTCTTGGGTTTGATGAACTGTTTCAGTTATTGCTTGCTGCACAGCTCAATAAGCGGTCTAATAGTGAGCTACAAGGATGGAAAATACCCTTTAATAAGCAGGCTGTTCAGCAGTTTGTCGCTGAGTTGCCGTTTGCGCTCACGGATGCGCAGAGGCGATCAGCATGGGAGGTTGTTCAGGATTTTGAACGCGAAACACCTATGAATCGATTGCTACAAGGTGATGTAGGAAGTGGAAAAACGATCGTAGCATTATTGTGTATGTTGATTGTTAAAGACAATGGTTTCCAATCCTGCATCATGGCTCCAACGGAGATATTAGCGCAGCAACATTATGCTTCCATCAGTGAAGCATTGGGCGAGAATTCCAATATTAAGGTAGCTTTTCTTTCAGGCAGTGTAAAAAATAAGGCCCGTTCCATCATACTTGAAGAATTGGCTTCAGGAGCCACTGACATCATTATAGGCACACATGCATTGATAGAACCAACGGTAAAATTTCATAACTTAGGCTTGACCATCGTAGATGAACAACATCGATTCGGCGTAGCGCAGAGGGCAGCAATATGGCAAAAAGGTCAACATCTCATGCCGCACGTATTGGTCATGACTGCTACTCCGATCCCACGTACCCTTGCCATGACTATTTATGGTGATTTAGATGTTTCTGTCATTGACGAGCTGCCACCGGGCAGGAAAGAAATCAAAACCATGCATTTTTACGATTCCGGAAGGCCACGACTGATAGAGTTTTTGCATAAGGAAATCGCCAATGGAAGACAAGTGTATATTGTATATCCATTGATTGAAGAATCTGAGAAATTGGATTTACAATCCCTCCAAAATGGGTATGAACAACTTTTGACGTACTTTCCTCCACCACAGTTTCAAATTTCAGTTGTGCACGGCAGGATGAAGGCAGCAGACAAAGATTGGGAGATGCAACGATTCATTAAAAAAGAAACGCAGATCATGGTGGCTACTACAGTCATTGAAGTAGGTGTCAATGTACCCAATGCAAGCGTCATGGTCATAGAAAATACTGAGAGATTCGGCTTATCACAATTGCATCAGCTCAGAGGAAGAGTTGGTAGAGGCGCAAAACAATCCTATTGTATATTGATGTCAGACTACAAGATCAGTAAAGAAGGGAAAGAGAGGATACATACCATGGTGCGAACCAATAATGGATTTGAAATTGCGGAAGCTGACCTGAAACAAAGAGGTCCTGGTGATCTGCAAGGTACGCAACAAAGTGGTATTTTGGATTTTAGGCTACTCAATATTGGAAAAGATAGCGCAATTATAGAAACAGCGCGACAAATTGCCATGAGAATTATAGACAGAGATCCACAACTCGAAATGGACGTCCACTACCAACTGAAACTGCACAT
>JAGQNH010000041.1 GCA_020428185.1 Candidatus Saccharimonadota bacterium
TTTTAACTTTTGGATCTCCAACTACTGCAGGTAGCCGATTCTTGGAGTCATTTCAAGCTCCAGTGCAAGCGACGGCTATCGAGCGCTTGGAGGCGGAAGGTGCAATATGTATCGGCAAAGCAAATCTTGATGCTTTTGCTCACGGTGGTAGCACGGAGAACTCCGCATTCGGACCGACGCTTAATTCTGTTGATAAAACAAGAGTTGCGGGAGGATAATCTGGTGGATCTGCTGTTGTGACAGCCCTAGGGATAGTCCCGTTTGCTATTGGGACGGATACGGGAGGCTCAATTCGTCAGCCAGCAAGTTTTAATGGTGTCGTTGGAGTAAAGCCTACATATGGCACGGTGAGTCGATTTGGTGTCGTAGCGATGGCTAGCAGTACGGATACGATCGGATGTTTTTCGTCAAACGCTGCAGATGCTGAGCTTGTAATGAGTGTTATGAGCGGGCAGGATGAGCGTGACATGACCACACTCCCCGACTTTTTTAAGCCGGTTGAAGTTATGCCACAACAACGAATAGGCGTCATTAAGGAATTTATGACGGATGACGTTGATTCTGATGTGAAGAAGTGTGTCCTGGACTATATCGATAGGATGAAGCAAGCAGGGCACTTGGTTGACGAAATAAGCATGCCAATCCTTAAGTACTCACTCGCGATGTACTACATTATCGTTCCTGCGGAAATTAGTAGTAATCTTGCTCGCTTCGATGGTGTGCGGTACGGCGCAAGGGCTGAAAACTCCAATCTTACAGAACTGTACGGAAGATCCCGTGATAAAGGATTTATGGCAGAAAATAAACGTCGAATTATGATTGGTAGTTATGTGTTGTCGAGCGGATTTTTTGATGCATATTACCTTCAAGCGCAAAAGGCTCGAACGTTACTTATCCGTGAGTTTCGCGATAAGTTTGCTCAGTACGACGTATTAGTAGGTCCAGTGTGTCCAACGCCGGCATTTATGATTGGCGAAAACACTTCAGATCCGGTAAAAATGTATCTGGCCGATGTTATGACGGTGCCTGCAAGTCTCGCGGGACTTCCGGCGATTAGTGTTCCGGCTGGATTTACATCTGAAGGTTTGCCAGTAGGTATTCAGTTAATTGGAAAAAGTCGAAGTGATGCAGATTTGCTTGCTTTGGCAAAAGCAATGGAGGTGGACGAGTAATGGACGCGGGAATTATTATATTGTTCGCAATGGTTATTGTCCTTGGGGCAGTATTATTTGGGATAGTAACATTTAGCAAGCGCGGTGGCAGGCTCGACGTAGAAAAATATCGAGTAAGCTGGCTAGAAATTGAACAATCCATAGTAAAAGGGAACGAAGGCTCCTATCATTTGGCCATTCTTAATGCTGATAAACTTGTGGACCAGGCACTGAAGGAGAGCGGATATGTGGGTCAGACGATGGGAGATAGAATCAAGTCGACTCGGGGTAAATTGTCACATCGTAATGATCTATGGGCCGCCCATAAACTGCGAAATAGAATCGCACATGAAACAGGTGTTCGAGTATCCTATGCGCAAATGAGGCGCGCGCTTGGAGGATTTAAGCATACTTTGAAGGATTTGGGAGCGATATAGTGAAATATGTAATGACAATTGGAATTGAGTGTCATGTACAGCTGGCTACACTGACGAAATTATTCAGTCCTGCAGACAACGATGCTCGGGACAAAGGCCCTAATAGTGTCGTGAATCCAATAGATTACGGATTGCCGGGTATGTTGCCCGTACTAAATAAACGCGCCGTAGAGCTTGCTGTTGTGGCCGGTAAAGCGATGAATGCTGCTATTGCAAATGTCAGCCGGTTTGACAGGAAGCATTATTTTTACCCAGATTTGCCGAGCGGATACCAGATTTCTCAGATGTATCATCCGACAATTCTTGAAGGCTATATTGACGCCCCAATGGAAGACGGTAGTAGCTGTAGGGTTCGAATTAATCATGCGCATATCGAGATGGACGCAGGTAAATTGTCCCACTATGGTGACTATAGTCTCGTTGATTTAAACCGAGCAGGTACGCCTCTTATTGAGATTGTCTCAGAGCCGGATATTCATTCTCCCCAGGAGGCAAAAGCGTACGCAATGGAACTCCACAAGCTGATGGTCTATGCTGGTGTTACGTTCGGTGACCTCTATCATGGAAATATGCGATTTGATGTTAATATCTCTATTGCAGAAGAAGGGTCGACACAGTTGGGGACGCGAGCCGAAGTGAAGAACCTTAATTCATTTCGTAGTGTTGAGCGTGCGGCCGAGTATGAATTTAAGCGACAGGTCGCTCTTTTGGAGAGAGGTGAAAAGGTCGTGCAGGAAACGAGAGGATGGGATGACGCCGAAGGGAAGACGACGAGTCAGCGGAGCAAAGAGGACGCTCAAGATTATCGATATATGCCGGACCCAGATATTCCACCAATTGTACTGTCGGATGAACGAATTGCTGAAATACAAAGAGATATGCCGCTATTACCTCCGTACTATAGAGAAAGATGGCAGAGTTTAGGTCTCGATAAGTCTGTGATTGAATCGCTGCTGGCGCATCAAAGTTATGCGACGCTTATTACTGCTATTCAGGATGGCGCCAATGATGCTGCTGCAAAAAGAGTTGCGCACTGGTTTGCGAGCGGCTTGTCTGCAGATGAGGACACTGCCGAGATAGCTAGCGTGTTTAGCCCTGGGGCATTTATTGAACTGGCAAATATGGTAGAGGGCAATGAGCTATCTAGTACTGCGGCAAAGGAAGTATTTAATGAGCTGTTGGTAAGTGACAAAACACCACGAGAGATAGCAGAGCAAAAAAATCTACTACAAGTGAGCGATGAAGGTGCGATCGCAGCTATTGTTGATGAGGTTCTGAGTGACCCGGCAAGTGCAAAAGCTGTTGCTGATATTCAATCAGGCAATGACAAGGCTATTGGATTTTTGGTTGGTCAAATTATGAAGAAGTCGCAAGGTAAAGCAAATCCGGCCTTGGCACAAAAACTAATACGAGAAAGGCTTTAATAATGAAGAAACCTACAAAAGCAATTATCGCCGCCGCTGGTCTCGGTACGCGTTTCTTGCCTCAGACAAAAGCAATGCCAAAGGAAATGCTTCCAATCATTGATAGGCCGGTTATTCAACTGATTGTCGAAGAAGCTGTAGCTGCTGGCGTGACTGAGATTATCATAGTTACGGGTAGCACCAAGCGAGCAATTGAGGATCATTTTGACCGCAGCGATGAACTCGAAAAGGAGCTGCGTGAACGCGGTAAGAACGATAAGGCGGACGAGATCGAAAAGATCGCAAATCTAGCAAACTTTGTATATGTGCGACAAAAAGGCGAGCCAAAGGGGAATGCACGCCCTGTTCTAAACGCACAACATCTCATTAATAATGATGAGCCGTTTTTTGTGTTCTTCGCAGATGATTTCTTCCGTAGCGAAGTTCCGCGCTCGAAGCAGTTGCTAGAAGCGTACGAAAAAACAGGCAAGTCTGTCATTTCGCTTATCGAAGTTGACAAAAAGGACGCCGACAAATACGGAATGGCAGCAATTGATACTAAGTTGGATGATCATACATTTGAGCTTTCGCAGCTTGTCGAAAAACCTGGAGCCGATAAGACACCAAGTAACTTCGCATCGGTCGGTGGATATTTACTAACATCTGATATATTGCCAATCATAGCTCAGGAAAATATTGATAAAAATGGCGAGATAACACTGGCTGATGGTATTAATGAACTTGCACACCAAGACAAGGTGTATGGTCGATTTATCGAGGGTACGTGGCACGATACAGGAGATCAGCTGAAATATCTCAAGGCTCTTGTTGATGTTGCTCTCGAGAGTGATCAATACGGTGAAGAATTCTTGCAATATCTAGTAAATCGATTAAGCTAAAATATTTCATGGTATACTAATTTTATGGATTGGGCATATGCACTCGTCATAATACTGTCAATATTCTTATCAATATTTTTGATACTTGGCATTGTACTGATCTTCCTTTTAATCCGGGTGACCATGCAGATTAAATCAGTTACAGATTCTGCTAAGCGAACTTCAGATGCAATCGAAGGGCTTGTTACTGGAGCTCGACGTATGCGCGAGTTAAAGTCGATATTTGGTACTGTAATAGGTCAAGCAAAGAAGATAAAAAAACGAAAGGAAAAATAGTGGGTAAGAAACTAGTAGTGGGATTAGGTACTGTCGTTGGAGCTGTTGCTGGAGTTGTCGCGGGTGTTTTAGTAGCACCAAAAAGCGGTAAGCAGACGCGTGGAGATATAAAAAAGACAGCCAGCGAATTGAAAAAGAAGGCGTCGAAGGTCGGCTCGAAGAAAAATGAGCAAAAGAAAGGTGCGAAATCAAAGTAGTTGATTATGCCGAAAAAAACTTTGCTTAAAAAGGCGACAAAAAGCCAACGAAACGGGGCTCGAAGGTCTCTTTTGGAAGAGCTTTTTAACGATATATATGACGATCGTCGTAGTATATATCGGGTTAATTTCTTTCGTGGTATCTTCTTTGGACTAGGTAGCGTACTTGGTGGAACTGTCGTCGTAGCTTTAATAGTTTGGACGCTCAGCTTATTTGTGCAGATTCCTGGTATTGGCGATGCCGCTCAAAAAGCACAAGATACATTAGAGACACAGAAAAATCGACAGTAAGAATTCTATACTGATCGTTTTTGAGCCTCTTTTTCGAGTACGGCGATGAGCTTTTTATACCCACCTTCGGTTGGAATTGTCGAACCATTGAGTGCAGCTTCTAGGTATGCTTGTTTCTTTTGTTGTATAAGTTGTTGAATTGTTTCTGGTGAGCTGTCGGATTCTGTGAGGATTGGTTTCGAGATATAGAGTTCTTCTAGGTAGAACGAGTTTCTAAAATTTATGTCAATGGTTGAGTCTTGATAGTAAATGGAGTTGAAAAAGCGACGGCCTACTATA
>JAGQNH010000042.1 GCA_020428185.1 Candidatus Saccharimonadota bacterium
CGTATCTGGTATACCTATCAAATCCAACGTTCTTCAGTGCCACTTCGATTTTAGAAGCCTCACTTCCAATTATCAAAACATGACGGATTGAACCTATATTCTCCATCATCACTGAAGCCAATTCGTCGTACGTCGCACCTTTATACGATCCACCAATTATCATAACTTTCTGGGTATCAAAAGATTGTATTGCCGCAATTGCACTACCAGGAGTTGTTGCAATACTATCATCAAAATAGTCAACACCGTTCACGGATCGAACCAACTTCAGTCTATGCGGCAACCCATGAAATGATTCAAGGCCTTTGCGTATCGCTGAGCTATCTGTAACCCATGGCCATACTGCGGTTATCGCGGCACATGCATTCTCTTGATTATGAATACCCGGCAACTGCAATGTGGCAACTGAACATAATTCTTGTTCACCATAATAAAAGCTGCCGCCGTGCATATGTGCCGCAGAGTCGCTCGGATACGCAACAATCGTTCCCTGAGATAGCTTTGCAATTTGTTCAGAGTAGACATTACCCGTTAGATACACGGCAACGTCATCAGTATTTTGGTATCTTGTGATATTTGACTTCGCAGCGATATAATCCTCTATACCTTTATGGACATCGAGGTGCTCCGGTTCTATACCCAATACCACTGCGATATGAGGGCTGACATTCATATCCCATAACTGAAAACTGCTCAGCTCATACACAACAACATCGTCTTTAGATATTTGATCGAGTACATCAAATGCACCAATTCCGATATTACCCACCAGCCATGAACGAACACCCGCAGCATCAAGTATCGACTTAATGAGACTACAAGTAGTGCCTTTACCCTTCGTACCCGTAACACCAATCACACGAGCAGGACACACCTTCAAAAACTCTTGTGCCATTGTCGTTACTTCGCCCGTCACTTCGACTGCATCAGGCGAGATTGCTGGAGTCTTAATAGCAATATCTGCAGTTATTCCCTTAAAATCTGGAACACCCCCAACAAATGTCACGTCAGCAGGTATCGAATTTTTCGGTTGCGGATTATTATCGTAAGCAGTTATGGTAGCGTCGGGATATTTCGACCGATAATACCTATAAATGCTTTCACCCTCAACACCGTAGCCCAAGATAGCTATATTCATAGCCTCAGTATACCCTGATTAGTCAGTATTAAACAACGCTTCCAACTTATTATTTAGTTGCACCAGTTCTTTTCTTTCACCGCTACTCACGCCAGCCAGTACATTGATATTGTGTTTGATAAATTCTCGTGCAGTCTCAATCATGCATTCACGAGATGTGTTCTTAATCGAATCCGGCACTTTTTCATAATCCTTCACAACGTCATCTGAAAAATATCGATTAGTATAAAAATTACTAATCTGAGAGACAGTCTGCGCACCCATTTGATGACGACCAAGCGCATACGATTTTGCCGCGTCTATTTCAGCTTCTGATATCTTTCCGTCCATCACTGCCTTTAGTTCACGCACGATAATATCGAACAGCGCATCTGAAGTATCGAGATTAACCTGCCCACCAAAGTCCCAGCTACTATCATGAAAGCCGACCGACGTATCGCTAAACATGCCGTATGCCAAACCTTTCTTTCGTGCCGCACCATAAATACGCGAAGTCATCGTTCCTGTGAGGATATGATCTAGACAATCCATTGCGTCAGACTCTTCATCACTCAATTCTCTCGGCAAGATCATCGACCACGCAAACGTCAGATTCGATGCTTCCTTACGTCGAATAAGCGTCGGCCTCCCTGAATGAAAATCATCATGAGGCGCCTCAAATCGTTCCCCACGCGGCAAGTCCCACTCATCTAGGCGTCGCTTAATATCACTTTTGCGTCCGTGCATCTTACCTGCAATCACAAAGCGCATGTTTGCAGCTGTGTGCGTACGAGCATGGTGCTCCTTGATATGATGCAACTTCACACGCGGAATCGTCCGTAGGCGCTGATTAAACGTCAACACATCTTCACCAAGCAGCTGCTGCACCTTGGGCCACAATACCCTATTGTGATTATTCAAAAATCCCGTTAATTCACTTCGGACATTACCCTTTTCGGCTTCAAGCTCAGTTCCGTTAAAACGTGGCTCACAAATAGATAATCGCTGCAATTCAAGAATACGCTCCCATTCAAAATCAGCACAATCGGCAAGATATACCATGCTCAAATCACTCGTGTAGGCATTGTGGTATGCACCATTTTTTGTAAATTCAGCCTCGAATTGATGCTCGTCTTTAAATTTTGAGTTTGCACCAAATGCCATATGCTCCATGACGTGTGCAGTCTCATAGATATTCTTGTTTTTTACATATCGATTTCCAGCTCGGAATTGAAACTGAAAACTCATCACGGTTGCACCCGGTACATCTATGAGCAATCCACGGGCTCCGTTTTTTAAGCGAACCTCTTCGACAGTGTGTTTCATATATTATTCCTGCTGCGATTTATTTACGATTTTTCTTGCGATTTTGACGCTGCGCCTTCTTCTTTTTGCGCGCCTCATTACGAACTCTTGATTCACTCGATTTCTTTTTCACGGCCTTACTTATAGAAAAATCATCGTCACGGTTGCTCTCTCCACTCGTAATCTCATTTACGCCTCGTTCAACTGAATTTTCTGCAAGTCGCGTCAATTCTGTTTCATGGTCCTCTTCAGCGAGTGCCAAAAAGTCATTTGGATGTACATGCATAATTGCACCAAGTACCTCATCACGAAGTGTCGCCTGTAAGCTATCGAATAGTTTTGCGCTTTCTGATCGATACTCAACCAATGGATCGCGCTGACCTACTGATCGCCAATGAATTCCATCTCGTAAATGTTGCATATTTTCAAGATGCTGCATCCAAAGTGTATCGAGAACCTGCAAATACACATCACGCTCCACTTTACGCAATACTTCTGGTGTTATTTCTTTTTCCTTCGCACCATATTGCGTCATCACCACCTTCTTTGCTTGAGTGAATCGTACCTTATCTCGCTTTTCAGCCCCAATCTTCAACGCATCGGCTTCATTAACGGCAAATAGCCCACTGAATTCTTCAACAAACTTTGGATTACCCTTAATAGGCAGACTTGTCAGCTGCTCTACCTTATCTACGATAAGACGCTCTATTTCTGGCTTGATATTATCGCCTTCCAAAATCTTACGACGCATAGTATAGACGACTCGTCGATGACGATTGATAACGTTGTCGTATTGTACGACATTCTTTCGAATATCATAATTGTATCCCTCGACTCGTTTCTGTGCGGCTTCGAGTGTTTTACTGACTGCCTTATTCTGAATTGGAGTATCTTCATCAACCCCCAAACGATTCATTAGACTAGCGATTCGATCACCTTGGAAAATTCGCATCAAATCATCTTCAGTAGACACATAGAACTGCGAATCACCAGGATCCCCCTGTCGACCACCACGACCACGAAGCTGATTATCAATACGTCGCGACTCATGACGCTCGCTGCCAATCACAACCAAGCCGCCAAGATCTTTGACACCTTCGCCCAGTTTAATGTCAGTTCCACGACCTGCAATATTTGTAGCAAGCGTAATCGCGCCCTTCTCACCGGCCTTCTCGACAATCGACGCTTCACGTTCATTATTCTTGGCATTCAAAATCTCATATTTGATACCTTCTTTTTTCAAGTACGCAGCGATCATTTCATTCTTAGCAATCGATGCGCTACCAACCAATACAGGCCTTCCCGCCTTGTGATATTCCTTAATTGCATGAGCAACTGCTTTTAATTTAGCCTTTTCAGTCTTGAAAATCAGATCATCATGATCTACACGAGCAATTTGCCTATTTGGCGGAACCTGTATGACGTCCAAGCTGTAAATCTGCTGAAACTCTTCGGCTTCTGTATACGCCGTACCCGTCATACCTGACAGTTTGTTATACAGACGGAAGTAATTTTGGAACGAAATAGTTGCGAGTGTCATACTCTCTTGCAAGACTGGCACACCCTCTTTCGCTTCAATAGCCTGATGAAGACCTTCGTTGTATCGCCTTCCTGCTAGCAAACGGCCTGTAAATTCATCGACAATAACTACTT